>CAYXYX010000001.1:0-40727 GCA_964469755.1 uncultured Candidatus Saccharibacteria bacterium
TTACTCGGTATTTCGCTTTTGAACGAACCGGCATCACAGATACCAGCGAGCATTTTAGGGCGATTCTATGTTGACGCATATCACATTGTGCTAAAGCACTGCCGAACCGGTGTTTGGGTAGTTTTTAGTGATGCTTTTCGTCACCGCGCATGGCGCCGACGTATGCCCAAAAAAGACTTTCCAGACCTGTATATTGACCACCACCACTACCAACTATTCAGTATTCTAGACAAGCTATTGCCTGTTCGGGCCCAATTGTGGCGATCAAAGTACCTTCTGCCTGGGAAATTGCGGCGCATTGCCGCCGACCACCCCTTAATAATTGGTGAATGGAGCCTTGCGTTACGAGCTGAAAAACTCCAAGGCCATGATCAATCTGCCATTGCTAAAGACTATGCGCAGACACAGCTCAAAGCGCTGAATTGTAGCTCAGCATGGTTCTATTGGACCTATAAAACGGAAACTGGCGGACCGTGGAGTTTTAGGGACTGTATCGACTCCGGTTTTCTGGAGCTTACATAGTTGCCTAACAGAGAGGGTTATGCTATAATTTACCCTAAGAAAGCTAGCGCTGCTGACCGAGCGCTTTTTTATTGTCATGAACCCACAACAAGATCCTACCAAAATTCGTAACATCGCCATTATTGCCCACGTCGACCACGGCAAGACTACCTTGGTCGATGGATTATTAAAGCAATCAAAGACCTTCCGCGACAACCAGGCCGAAATGAGCCAGGACTTGATTATGGACAGCGGTGATCAAGAACGCGAACGCGGCATTACGATCACCGCTAAGGTCACCGCCGTTCAACACGGTGACTACCGTATTAATATTATTGATACGCCTGGACACGCCGACTTCTCTGGTGAAGTCGAACGCACGCTTAACCTAGCTGATGGTTGTTTACTGATCGTAGATGCCCAAGAAGGCCCCATGCCACAGACCAAGTTTGTACTTCAAAAAGCCCTCGAAGCCGAGCTTAAGCCAATCGTGGTTATTAACAAAATCGACAAAACTGGTCGCCGTATTGCCGAAGTCGAAGATGAGCTCGCTGACCTATTTCTAGAACTCGCCGTGCATGAAGATCAACTACATTATCCCGTATATTACGCTATCGGGCGGGCCGGAAAAGCCTGGGAAAACGTTCCCGAAGATTCCGAAGCTGATGCCGACCTCGAATCAATTTTCGAAGCCATTATTAATAAGATTCCCGCTCCAAGCGTCGAGCTCGACAAGCCTTTCCAAATGTTAGTTACAGCGCTGGCTCACGACACCTTTAAGGGTAAGTACAGCATTGGCCGTATCACTCGCGGTCACGTCAAAGCCGGTGACCAAGTTGCCCTCTGTAAAAAAGACGGTACTATCGTGAAGTCAAAAGTCGAATTGGTATTCATGAGCCATGGTGTCAGCCGTTTTGAAGTTGTCGAAGGCGTCGCTGGCGATATCGTGCAGCTAACCGGTATAGGCACCGCCCAAATTGGTGAAACTATTACCGATGCTGAATTCCCCGAAGCTCTGCCAACCATCGAAGTTGAAGCCCCAACGTTACGCATTTACTTAGGCCCAAACACTAGCCCTTTCAAGGGTCAAGAAGGTGAATTCAGTACTTCTCGCCAAATTGGTGATCGTTTAGAAAAAGAACTCGAAACTAACGTTGGTCTCCGCGTTGAGCAAGAAGGCATTGGTTTTAAAGTTGCCGGTCGTGGCGAATTGCACCTTGGAGTGTTGATCGAAACTATGCGCCGCGAAGGTTACGAATTCGAAGTTGGCCGTCCACAGGTAGTGACCCGTGAAGAAAACGGCAAAGTTTTAGAGCCAATCGAACAAGTCGAAATCGAAGTTCCAGCCGATCACGTCGGAACAGTCCAAATGGAACTCGGCCAGCGCCGTGCCACGCTTAAAGAGCAGTTTGCTAGCCCCAAAGGTGTTACTAAGTTGATCTACGAAATGCCAACCCGTGCACTTTTGGGTATGCGCAACATTCTACTAACCAACACCAAGGGAACTATTGTCATGAACAGTATGGTAACCGGTTTTGAGCCTCTTGGCACTGCTTTGCAGCAGCTTCGCTCTGGTGTGCTTATTAGCTTTGAACAGGGGCTTACAACTCCTTACGCATTGCAGAACGCCGAAGCGCGGGGAACTACCTTTATTGGCCCAGCCGAAAAGGTCTATGCTGGCCAAATTATTGGCTTGAATACTCGTTCCGAAGATATGGAAATAAACGTGTGTAAGCAAAAGCACCTCACCAATATGCGTAGCTCTAGCTCTGATGGTGTCGTCCAGTTAACGCCCCCAACTATCTTTAGCTTAGAGCAGTGCTTAGACTTCATTGAAAACGACGAATTACTCGAAGTTACTCCTAAGAATCTTCGCCTGCGCAAGCGCGAGCTCGATCCCAACAAGCGCAAGCGTCAAAAATAAGCGTGCGAGCATACTAAAAAGCGGCCATTATGGCCGCTTTTTAAATTAGAAAACGGTGTGGCTAAAGTTGACCAAGTGCCTTGGCAACCGCCATACCTTCTTGGTAAGCGGCAACGTTTGTTGTTTGGGCGGTCTTTAAGTCCTTAAGGTATTGTACGAGCAGCGCATGATTGGAATTGTAATCGCTTGGCTTTAGAGGCAATACTTTGTCTTCGACATTCTGGGTCAGCTTGGTAGCAGCGGCAATCTTAGCGATCATGTCATCGACTTGAGGCACGAGTGTTGATGCTTGCGACGATGTAGCTGCCTTCGTCTTCAGCAGGTTTGCGAATACTGTTAGCGAAGCTTCCTTAGTGAGCTGATTGTCGGCAACTTTCAATATGTGCACCTTGGGCGCTACCAGCATGTAGACGCGGTAGTCGGTGAGGATTAGTCGCTCATCGGCCTTAGCTGTTGCCAGGGTTGTGTCGGCATCAAGCTTGGTCTTAAGTGCTGTTAAACCAGCTTTGGCGCTAGCAACTTCCGCAGTTAGGGCAGCTTTGTTAGCAGCGCTTAGCTTTGTAGTTGCCGCGATTTTAGCCGTGAGTGCATCCAGTGTTTTAAAACGAGCTGCAATTTTGGCATCGCCAGCCTTAATTATGGCCTGAACATTAGCCGACACTGAGGTGCTTGCTTCTGAGGTCGTTGCTGTCGCCTCGGATGTAGTGGCTCTTCCTGTCGCTGCGGGCGCAGCGTCTGTGGCGCCAGCAACGGCCGTAAATCCAAAACAGGTTACAAATGACAGAGCAAGCGTTAGGCTGGCGAGTTTAGTGTTGAGATTTGTCTTCATAGTCATATTCCTTAGTTGCTGGTTACTGCACTATCGGCGGCTTTAAGATCGGCAGCAGATTGGCTGGTTGATGGGTTGGCACTATCGGCAGCAGCCTTAACGGTAGTGTCGCTCGTTTTAGTGGTTGTAGTCGTAGTCCCGGATGTTTGGGTTGTAGTCGTAGTTTTTTTAGCGCCCGTTATTACAGGGGTGCTACTGCTTTCGCTGGCAGCATTGTAGGTGTCGGTCGTCTTGTTGTTGGCAGTGTAGACGTAGTAACCGGCAAAGCCGACAATTCCGACAATGACAACTAATAAAATAACTTCGATTGCACCGAAGCCTGATTGATCACGTAATTTTTGCATATATATTCCTGTTTTTACTTTTAGTAAGTATGGCGAAATCATAGCGCAAAAATGGCCAAAACACAATAGCACTTATGCTTGTTGGCTGTGAGTTTGACAGACTGGGCTTGACCACGACAGTGCTAAAACGTAGGCTCAGTATATGGCTAGTTTCGAAAAAGCAAAAAAGATTGTCGCAAAGGCCTTACCGCTGCGAGGTTCTGTCGATCTGACGGCTGCCGATGTCCAGTCGTCACGCGACTACATACGTAATTTTTGGCAGAAGCTTGAACGCGTGCATCCCGAGGACGACGAGAGTCTTATTGGCCTACCCAAGCCTTATTTAGTGCCCGCTTTCGAAGAAAATCACGCTTTTGATTTTAACGAGCTCTATTATTGGGATAGCTTTTTTATGGTGGAGGGCATGCTTGATGCTGAACTCGTAGCCTTGGTGAGTGGTATTTTAGAATATCTGTTAGCGCTATTTAGTCGTTTTAAAGTAATTCCTAATGCATCGCGGACCTATTTGATGGGCCGCTCTCAGCCACCATTCCTGACCACATTTATTCTTGATGTTAATCAGGCTTATCAGCCGGGTGATGTCTGGCTTAAAGAAGCCATAGCCATCGCCAAGGAAGAGTACGCAACCGTCTGGCTGGGCACCAAAAAGCCCAACGAGCGCCTCGTTCATCAGGGTTTGAGCCGCTACTACGACACGAATTATTTGCATGACCTTGCCGAAGCCGAAAGTGGCTGGGATATGACACCGCGCTTTGGCCGTAAAGCGCTCAACTTTTTACCCGTGGATCTTAACGCCTTACTTTATAAATACGAAACTGATTTTGCGGCTGTGGCCCGTATGTTTAATGACGAAGAGGATGCTCGTCGCTGGGATACCGCTGCCGAATCACGTAAACAGGCTATGAACGGCCTTATGTGGGACCGCATGCGTGGCCTGTACTATGACTACAACTTTGTTCGCGGTAAGCGGGGCAGCGTGAGTAGCTTAGCGGCCTATTTCCCAATGTGGGCCGGCATGGTGACACAGGACCAAGCGGCCGCATTAGTAAAGGCCTTACGACGATTCGAAAACAAGGGAGGCCTTGCTACCACTGACGTGCTGCCAGTTGGTCAATTTGTGATTGGCAGTATGCCAACTCAATGGGCGTATCCAAATGGCTGGGCACCATTGCAATACATTGTCATAAAAGGTCTTGAGCGGTATGGCTACCATAAGGACGCGCGTCGGATTGCCATGAAGTGGCTTCGCTCTAATACGACCTGGTTTACCGAGAATGGTGTGTTCCTAGAAAAGTATAATGTTGTTGCGCCTGACAAACCCCCGGTTAAGGGTGTCTACCCTAGTCAAACTGGCTTCGGCTGGACTAACGCCGTGTACGAACGGTTGTGCCAAGATTACATTGATACGCCTGTAGCCGAATAGTTATTAACTAAACGTTAACTAATGGGATTGGCAACTTGCAGTCCGAATTTTGCCAGCCTATAATGCAAGATCTATGGCGGGCATACTTATCGACGATATTAGCAAAGACCTAGAAGCTAAGCTGATTACTTTAATTCGTCGTGTCGTACGCGAAGAAACAAAAGATTTGCGAGTCGACGTTGGAGCCATAAAAGGCATGCTCGGCAATCAGGGAATGCGCCTTCAATTAATAGAGTCAGAGCTCCGCTCAACCAAGCAGGTCTTACGAACCAATGGTCGTGAAATGAGCCGACTCGGACAGTTGCTCGAAGATCTCGAGGATCGCTTTTCGGGCACGGGCGAATTCCATAGTGCTTGAATTTGTGGCTCGGCACGCAAAACAGTACAATACAGCTATGAAAGAATTCGGCAACTGTCCCTTTTGTACCCCAACTGAGCATGTACTCAAAGAAAACAATTATGCCCAGCTAATTCTGAGTAACCCTCGTAAAGTCCCGGGTCATTTTTTAGTGATCCCAAAGCGACACGTCGAAAAGCCCTGGGAGCTTCAGCCCGAAGAACTTAAGGCAATTTTTGAGTTGATCTACTTTGTGGAGCAAAAGATTATTGGCAAATTGGGTGATGGTTGCGATATCCGCCAAAATTATCGCCCTTTTATGAAGCAGAGCCAGTTAAAAGTCGATCATTTGCATTTTCACGTTATTCCGCGAACGCTTAATGACTACATTTACACTGTCTCCGAAAAGTACGACGAAGAGCTTTTTGCCGAACTAGACGACGCTGAGCGTGACGCCGTCGCAAAAGTACTCAAATAAAAGCCCCGCACAGCGGTTCGTATCTGTTATACTAGTTAGTAATGAGCAATAAATACATTACTGCGTCGATCCCCTACGTTAATGGTGAACCACACTTAGGTCACGCCATGGAATTTGTAATGGCCGATGTGGTTGCGCGTCGTGCGCGGCAAAAGGGTGATGAGGTCATGTTTAGTATTGGTACCGATGAACATGGTAGTAAAATTGCCGAAAAGGCCACCGAAAAAGGCCAAACCCCCAAGGAGTTAGCCGACGAAATGAGCGCCCACTTTAGCACGCTGGCTAAAACGCTCAATGTAAGCAATACTCGGTTTATTCGTACTACCGACGAAGGCCATGAGCAGCGCGCCAAGCTTATCTGGAAGGCGCTGCAGGCGCACATTTATAAGGGTAAATACACTGGCTGGTACTGTACTGGCGACGAAGCCTTTTTTACCGAAACTGAAGTCAAAGCCAATAACGGTGTGGGTCCAAACCACAATCGACCCTTCGAAAAAATCGAAGAAGACAACTACTTCTATAAACTGAGTGCCTTCACCGATCAGATTCGCGAAGCTATCGAAACTGGCGCATTCAGGGTGGTACCGGATAGCCGTCGTAACGAAATTCTAAACGTACTTAAGGACGGCCTAGACGATATAAGTGTCAGTCGCCCCAAAGAAAAGGTTATTTGGGGCATACATATTCCTGGCGACACAAAGCAAACTATGTACGTTTGGTTTGAAGCGCTCATGAACTACATTACGGTGTTAGGCTACCCCGAACACCAAGATTTTGTTAATTTTTGGCCAGCCCAAACCCAGGTTATTGGCAAGGATATTCTGCGCTTCCACGCGGCTATCTGGCCTGCCATGCTTATGGCGCTGGATTTGCCGCTTCCTAAAGAACTTTATGTACATGGTTTTATTACCATTGCCGGCAAAAAAATGAGTAAGTCACTGGGCAACTACGTGTCACCTAACGAAGTTATTAAAAAGTACGGCACTGATCCGTTCCGCTATTACTTCTTACGGCACATCCCAAGTTACGAAGATGGCGACTTTAGCTGGCCGGCCTTTGAAGCCGCTTATAACAATGAACTTGCTAATGAGCTTGGCAATGCCGTGCAGCGCACCGCTGCCATGATTGCAAAGTACCAGAAGGGTGTTATTGGCATTATTCCACCAGCCGAACATGACATTGCTGCCTACGAAACGGCACTCGACAATTATCGTTTTGACCGCGCCTTAGACGAAATCTGGGAACAGGTACGAGGTATCAATCAATACATCGACGAAACCAAGCCTTGGGTGATTGCCAAGACCGGCGACGACGAACATTTGCGCGAAGTGTTGGCCTACCAATGTGGTGCTTTGATCGAAATCGCCGATATGCTCGAACCCTTCATGCCCGATTCAGCCACAAAAATTCGTAATGTTTTCATTGAGGGTGTAGTGCGACCTATCGAAGGCACGCTTTTCCCTAAACAAGAGGCTTAGTAACTAATGGAACTCATCGATACGCATTGTCATATTCAATCTGTCGATTCCCCTACTGGTGAGCGATCTACCCGGGAACTTTGGGCGAAAGCAAATGATTTAACGGCAGACCAGATCATTCAAAGCGCTGCTGCAAGCGACGTAACAGCTATGATTTGTGTAGGTTGTGATCTGCCAGATAGCCAATTGGCTATTGATTTTGTCGCGGATCGTAAGCAATGCTGGGCGAGCATCGGAATTCACCCGCACGAAGCCGCTCTGGCGACCAGTGCGGTGCAAAAAACCTTTGCCAATCTGGTAACAGCGCCAAAAGTAGTGGCAATTGGCGAATGTGGGCTAGACTATTTTTATGAACATTCTCCTCGTGAAGCTCAAATTTCCGTCCTAAAGTTTCAGCTCGATCTTGCCGCACAGGCCAACCTGCCGGTAATTTTTCATGTCCGCGAGGCGTTTGACGACTTTTGGCCCATTTTTGACAGCTACAAGGGTAAAATCAGAGGTGTTTTACACAGTTTTACAGATACACAGACTAATATGGCCATGGCCGTGGAGCGCGGTCTGTATATAGGGGTGAACGGAATTGCTACTTTTGCCAAGGACACAGGGCAACAAGCCATGTATATGGCCATACCGCAGAGCCACTTACTCCTTGAAACCGATGCGCCCTTCTTGACACCAGCACCATTTCGTGGTACAATCAACGAACCGAAACAGATTAGAACTGTTGCGGAGTTTTTGGCCAAGCATCGGAACGAAGATTTCGACCAGCTTGCGCAAATTACAACATCAAATGCTCGAGCATTATTCGACATTTAGGACTATACTTAAAGATCGCCTATGACACCACTAAACAAATCCCGAAAAGAATTTGGCAATGAGCTGAACGGTGAAAACCGCCGGTTGCTCGCTGATCACATGCGTGAGGTAGCTATGTCGTTGCCATCTATTGATTATCACCTAAAACAGAGTGACGCAGAGCTGGGTATTGCGCCGGCTCCTGCAGTTCGATCCATCTTACGGGTTGTAGAAAATGGCGAACGCGCCCCCCAGCAGCAAGCTGTCATTGATTCAAATAACTCCGGCCTGAACCAGCAAGCGATTCAGCAGGAGGTCGCAGCTGCCTATGACCAGTCGCCAAGCAATGTTACCCCAATGCAACGTATGAATAACGGACAAAATTATGAAACTTATTCCCAAGATATCGCCGCGTAGTAGCGAAGAGCGCCGAGCTGAGGCTTACCGCCAGCTACTGCGACGTGAAGCTAAGATGGGCGGGCAGTTATTCGGACCAGTGCCCGCTGGTCACCGCCGCGAATTCTTTTGCCTTGACCGTTACACTTGGGTCTGGCACGAAGAGTGGATCGATGCTTCCGGTTCGCAAAGAGCCGTAACGACTCGTTACGATATCCGTCCTCAGGGCATTCTCAAATCGCAGGGAACCAACTCGTATCAGCTGGTACGTGGCACTGAGCTGCGTAATTTTTATCATGCCGCTCGACTGTACCGCGACAATCTTCACGCCCAGTATGCCGCCATGCAGGGTTAGTCCGCTATGAAGTCTTTATATTTTGATTATGCTGCGGCAACACCGCTCGATGCGCGGGTGCTACTCGCCATGCAGCCTTATCTCACTTCTGCATTCTATAATCCATCCGCGCTTTATGACGCAGCTCGACAGGTGCGCAAGGACCTCGAGACGGCACGAGCTCAGGTGGCGGCAGAATTGGGTGCGCGTCCCAGCGAAATAGTTTTTACGGCCGGTGGCACTGAATCCAATAATCTCGCAATTAGCGGTGTTATGAACCAATACCCCAAGGCCAATGTGGTTACAAGCAGTATTGAACACGAGGCCGTTCTAGCCGCAGCTCAGGTATATGATCATCGCCAGGCGCGTGTTACATCTGATGGCACGGTTGATGTTGATCATCTGTTGTCGCTCATCGACGATCAGACGGTGTTAGTCAGTGTTATGTACGCTAACAACGAGATCGGCACATTACAGCCAATAGCCAAAATTGCAAAAAAGTTGCAATTTATTAAAGACGCAAGACGCAGGGCAGGAAACACCCTACCGCTGTATTTACATACCGACGCTTGCCAAGCCGGTGCTTATTTAGATCTGCACGTTGCGCGGCTCGGTGTTGACCTATTAACGCTTAACGGAGGCAAAATATATGGCCCTAAACAGAGTGGAATGCTTTATGTTCGGGGTGGAATTAAATTGGAGCCTTTAGTACGTGGTGGTGGCCAAGAACACGGCCTACGGAGCGGTACCGAGAATGTTGCAGCCTGTATTGGTTTTGCGGCAGCACTCAAACAGGCCCAAAGCATGCGCCAAGAAGAAGGCCGTCGATTACAGGTGTTACAGCAACAGTTTATCGCGGCATTACAGCGGCAACTGCCACAGGCAACAATTCATGGATCGCGCAAGCAGCGTTTGCCAAATAACGTCCATTTGACGATCCCCGGCATTGATAATGAGCGGGTTCTGATTCAGCTTGATGAAGCCGGTATTTTGGCAGCTGCTGGATCGGCCTGTAGTGCCAGCAGTGATACGCCATCGCATGTGCTACGGGCTATTGGTTTGAGCGATGATGAAGCCCGCACGAGCCTGCGATTTACAATGGGTCGCGGGACGACAGCCTCTCAGATACAGACCGTCGTTGATACGCTGCTTCGCCTAGTTGCGTAACCTGTCAAACCGGTTATACTTAACGGCATAAACCATGCTTAAAAACAAACATATCCTGAGCCTTGGACTGGCAGTATTAGTTACTGCAATTAGTTTTGTGGCGCCTGTAGCGGCTGCTAGTAAAACAGCCCCTAAAACAGCCCCTGCTACACCTATTTCGGTTCAAACGGTTGCCCAAGCTTACGGGACCACTAAACCGTTGCAGCAGGGCTTAATAGTCCAGCTAGATGATAAAAATAAAGCTAATGTGACCACAGCAACCTACAAAAAATCTAAAAACATGTTTGGCGTTATAGTAGCCGCAGGTAATTCGGCAGTCAGCTTATCGTCATCGGCTGCGGGACAGCAGGTGTATGTGGTGACTTCGGGGCGGTATACCGTTCTGGTAAGCAATCAAAACGGCGCTATTGCCGCCGGCGACATTGTCAGTATTTCGGCGATTGATGGCATTGGCATGAAAGCCGATACGGTTGAAGGATTTGTGCTTGGCCGGGCAGTAAACGGCTTTGATGGTAAAAAGGATGTGATTTCTACAACGACGTTAAAGGCCTCCACCGGCAAGCAAATGAAGGCGGCAATCGGTAGTATAACCGTCGATATTGCAATTACGAGTAACCCACTTCAAACCAGTGGTCAGAGTGGTGTGCCGGATTTTGTGCAAAAAATTGTAATCGGACTCGTCGGCAAACCTATAAGTTCACCCCAGTTATATGCCAGTATGGCGATTTTAATTGTGGGCATAGGTGTGGTGGCGGCGTTACTGTATGGCGGCATTGAATCGGGCATGACGGCAATTGGTCGAAATCCTTTGGCGCGGCAATCCATTTTACGAAATATGATTCAAGTGATTGTGGCGGGATTAATGATTTTTATTGGCTGCCTTATTGCGGTATATTTAGTACTGAAGATATAAGCATGAGCGTTAAACGCGATTGATTAAAAAATGGTGGGAAAATAGACATGATATACGGAGTAATCGGGCTAGCAGCCGTACTAACGATCGTAGCGGTAATTATGCTGATTGTTCGGTCACAGCATGCTCATGGCGCCGAGCCAGTTGTTGCCGACACACTCGAGGAAAAGGCTCAAGAAGATGCGGAGCATATATTCGACGATCAATTCCGTGAAGAGCTTCGTAATCGTGGGCGCTTGCACTTCGAGAAGATTATTGGTGAGAACGCTATGTTCTTGCAGCAAGATTTGCGCCTGACCACATCGCAACTTAACGAGTATATGAAAACCGAAATCACGGCTAAGTTACAGGAAGAATTTACGAAGTACGAACAATCGATTGTCGACGCCAAAGATTTAGCCGTCGATTCGATTCAAAAAACTAATGAAGTTATTGATGAACAGCGTAAGCTGTTGAGTGCTCAGTTAAGCTCACAGGTGACAGCCGAAAAGAATAGCCTCATTGCGCGCTTCCAAGAAGATATGGCTGACATTATCAACCACTATGTGCTGGCGGCCGTTGGTAACCAAATCGACTTAACCGATCAGCTGGAATACATCATGGGCGAGTTGGAAGCTAATAAAGAAGCAATTGCTGAGGACATCAAGAATGGCGCCTAGCTTTCGGTTGCTCGATAGCCTTGTTGGTGCGGCAGATGTTTCGCGGGTGAAGCGGAGCCTGGAAACACTTGATGAGCAGCATCGTCAGGCGGGATTACGCGCTAAAAAAGGTGGCAGTAATTCGCCGATTGATGAACCGGGCAGGCTATTGTTGGCACTTGCCGAGGCCAACGGCTACAACCTTGAGTCGAGTGGCGACCGCGAGTCATTGATCACTGATTTAGAAGACTTGTTGGCGACTGCGCCAACGGTCACAATGAGTTTTGCAGTTGATCCATCGGCTGTGTTTATGGCTAAAATTGTTGGCTGGATGCGCACATCTATCAATCCTCACGTTTTAGTCCGCATTGGCCTGCAACCCAATATTGCAGCGGGTTGTGTTTTACGAACGCCAGGTAAAATTTATGACTTTAGTTTACGCAGCAAATTTACCGAACAACGACCAATGCTCATTAAGCGTCTAAAGACAGTTAAGCAGCCACTTGCTGACGTTGCAGCACCAGTTGTAGAGGCCGTCCGGTGAGCGACAACCGCCATTTTGATCGCTTAGTAGCCGCCGGGAATCCGGTGGGCGAAGTTGCTGGTGTTGATAACTTTTTGGTGCGCGTTAACGGACTACACCCCGTAAGTATTCATGCTCTTGTTATGTTTGAAGATGGTAGCAAGGGGTTTGTACACCACATCGATTCTCATGAAGTCACGGTCTTACACCTTGGCTCAGTAACCGTTCGAAACGGCATGATGGTGGTGGTACAGCACCAACAACTGTTGTGCAAAATTGGCAAAGAGTTTGTTGGTCGTGTCGTTTCGGTTACCGGTGACCCGCTCGACGGAAAGGGGCCAATTGCGGCTAGTGGTGTTTGGCCAGTGTTTAATCAAGCACCGGGTATCGCAACTCGCGAGGCCCTGAGCACCCAATTGCCAACGGGCGTAACGGTGCTGGACGAGATGTTCCCTTTGGTGCGGGGTCAGCGTTTGGCGGTTTTGGGAGACAGTAAATCCGGCAAGACGACTCTCGCTATGCAGATGCTTCTGAACCAAAAAGATACCGATATTACAGTAGTGTACGTAATGATCGCTAAGCGTCGTAGCGACATCGATGCTGTGCTTACCAAATTGACGGCGACCGGCGCTATTGAACATGCCATTGTGGTCGTGTCGACAGTTTTTGAATCACTGGTCATGAGCTATTTGGCACCTTACGTGGCTTGCTCAATGGCAGAATTTTTGTGGCAAAAATGTGACACCGATACGCTCATTATTTATGATGATTTAACCTCACATGCCCATGCCTATCGGGAAATTGCCCTCATGTCAGGGGCGAGTCCAGGACGTGACAGTTACCCGGGTGATATGTTTTACATGCACTCCAGTTTGCTTGAACGGGCCGGTAAACTTAAAGCTAACTCTAAAACATTAACATCCTTGCCAATCGTGTTGACGCCGGGTGGCGATATCACGGCTTATTTGCCAACTAACATTATGTCCATTACCGATGGTCAGTGGATTCTGGATATGAAGGTTTTTCGCGATACAATGCGCCCAGGCGTAAGTACAGGTCTTAGCGTGACTCGTGTTGGTGGTCTTGGTCTAAACAAACGCCAAAAAGAATTAGCTGGTCAGGTAACCAAAGCGCTTAATGCCTACCGAACAGCCGAAGAGTTCGCTCACTTTGGTTCCGAAATGGGTGGTACCGCGGCGCATGACCTAATTCTGGGTAAAAGATTATATGAACTCATGAGCCAAACGCCGGAGGAGACGTACAACCCGGTCGAACAGGTATTGCTGCTCGACCTAGTGTTAAATGCACCTGATGACGAGTCGGTGGTAGACATTGCCAAGCTCAAAATTGAAGTTCGTGCCGCGGCAGCTAGTATTACGGACGAAGCTCAATATGAAGGTGTGCGTGATACGCTGCGCGTTAAAGTGACTCCAACCGTTGAAGAGCGTGCTGCCGAGGTTGCTGCAGCTCAGGCAGCTGCTCAAGCTGCTCTTAAGCCAAAACCTCAATCTCCAGCTGACAGTGAAGTGAATGCTGTTGAGACCAAAGTCGATACCAAAGTCGCCGAGGATAAGAATATAAAATCTGAACCCGAAAAGGTTGAGACCAAGTAATGCGCCGGCCTCAAGACATCGCGCTCGAAGAGCAGTCCATGCGTACGATTATGACGCTAACTGGCGCCTTTGAAGGCTTATCGAGCATGCGCATATCCCAGATTAAAGACCAGGTGGTTGAATCGCAGGCTTTCTTTGCCGACTTGTGGGAAATGTATAGTGAATTGCGTGTTGACCAATTATTTAATTATGGTCGCGATCAGCAGGTCGCCCCTATCAACAAGGAACTGTTTATTGGCATTACTGCCGAAGGCGGATTCGGGGGCGATATTGATCAGCGGCTCATCGCTATGATGCTCCAAAAACACGATCCAACGACGCACGATATTATTATTTTGGGGCACCACGGTGCTATGCAACTGAGCCAAGCTAAAATTGATTTCAAAAAGTACTACAAGCTGCCTAAAAGCGATGAAAACATTAACGTGACACCACTTATTAAGCATATTTCGCAGTACAACAGTACGACCGTTTTTTACCAGTCCTATATCTCGCTCATGACCCAAGAAATTAAAAGTGTTGAGCTTAAATCGGCCGTACAGGCGGCGGGTAAGCATGCTAATAAGAACGGTGAATTCATTAGTGCGGCAACATATATCTTTGAGCCAAGTAACTATGCCGTGGTGGCACACTTGGAACGTACCATGTTACAGATTTCGCTGAGCCAAATGATCCTAGAATCTAAGCTTGCCCAGCATGCCAGTCGCTACCGCGCTATGTCGGCTGCCAAGCGATTAGCAATTGACACTACCAGCTCGTTGCATACCGAGTTCAACCGCGTGAAGCGTAATATTGCCGACCAGCGATTAAAGGAAATTATTAGTGGAATGAAATTAGTACGGAGTCACAAGCGATGAGCCAAGGAGTTATTCGATCACTTAAGGACTTAGTGTTAACGGTCGAATTTGATGATCCCATTAGTATGCCGGAGCTTAATGAAGTGTTAATTGTTCGTAATGAGCAAAAAACGCCCCTACTAACGCGTTCAATCGTGAATAGTCGAACAGTCGAATGTTTGAACTTGTACGCTGAGCGCAATCTGCAAAAAGGCGTAATAGCCGATACAACTGGCAAGAGCATAGAAGTGCCAGTGGGCAACGAAATGATTGGACGAATTATTAACGCCATTGGTGATCCGATTGACGGTGGCTCGCCGCTTGATCCCAAGATGGAACGCCGCAATATATTCAAACTGCCGCCACAGCAAACTAGTTTTGGTTCCAGTGCGCCAGAAATCCTAGAAACCGGTATTAAAGTTATGGATTTCTTTACGCCGTTCGTAAAAGGTCGCAAGGTCGGTGTTATTGGTGGTGCCGGTGTTGGCAAGACCGTGTTAACTACCGAAATGGTCTACAACATTGCTAAAGGCGCCGGTGGCTTGAGCTTTTTCGCTGGTATTGGAGAGCGTATTCGTGAAGGCGCGGAATTATACGAAACGCTGCGCGACCGTGACCTGCTCAAAAATACCTGTATGTTCTTTGGACAAATGGACCAAAACCCAGTACAACGTGCCCTGATCGCCGTTACTGCCGTAACGCTTGCCGAATACTTTAGAGATGACCAACATAAAGACATCTTGTTCTTCGCTGACAACATGTACCGTTACGTTCAGGCTCGCAACGAACTATCATCCATTTTGGATCAGGTGCCAAACGAAGGTGGCTATGAGCCAAAGATCTTTAGCGATATTAAAACCTTACAAGACCGTTTAAGCTCTACTGAGAATGGTTCTATTACGGCGGTACAGACCATTTACGTGCCGGCAGATGACTTGAGTGACCCAGCCGTGCAGATGATTCAGCACGAAATGGATTCGATCATTGTGCTGTCTCGTGCCGTGGCTGAGCAGGGTATTCGCCCATCGGTTGATCTAACAAAAACAACCTCCAGCCTGCTGACGCCCGAAATTGTGGGTGAACGTCATTATATGCTGAGTATCCGAGTGCAGGCATTGTTGCAGAAGTACGAATCTCTAAAAGGAATTATTGCGATTATTGGTGAAAACGAATTATCTGCCGAGGACCGCGCCGATTACGGCAAGGCCAAAAAGCTCATCCAATTCTTTTGCCAACCGATGCACGTCATGGAAAGCCAATCCGCCACCAAAGGTGAAACTTGGACTCGAGAACAGACACTGAACGGCGTTGAGGAGATTGTTGCCTAATGACCAAACGTCAAGACGCTAGTACTGGTCAAATTGTTGATGACGGTCGGCAGGAAGCTGTTACTAAGGGGCCGAGAATGGTTGATGGCAAACAGGTCATGGCACTTAAAATCTATTCGCCGTTTAAAGTATATTTTGATGAAGATACATTTAGTATATCTGCCGAAAATGCCACCGGCCCGTTTGATATTTTGCCTAGACACCATAACTTTATGTCATTGCTTGCTGCCTGCGAATTACGGGTCGTGGCACCAACCGGCGAAAAGCGGATTAGAATTAGCGGCGGGCTGATATTGGTTGAATCCGACAGAGTAAAAGTGTTTTTAGACGTTTAGCCAATTACAAAGTAATCAAAGCCAAAACCGGCATTATCGGGGGGCGTGTTGCTGCTGCAAATACTAAAGCTGGTATTCGAGCGGTTAACATAAAAGTTAACTTCACCTGCCGCTGAGCCAACGGGGGTTACGATCACGTGCGGTGTGCTGGCGTATTTGGTAGTAAAGCTAACAGTAATAAAACAGCCGGCATTTGGACTCGAACCAGTATTTACTGTTATTGATCCTGCTGTATCACTACCACTGACGCTGGCCGTGCCACCGCTACCAACGGCTGTACCTGGGCTGCGTCCTGGCGTGCCACCGCTGGCAGTTATGTGGCGCGTGAGCGACAAGTCACCATTCAATAAGAAACTGTTGGTAGATATTTGTGGCGCCGAAACGGCTCCACTAAAGGTTCCAGCCCCACCAACCTGTAATGACTGGGCAATAGTCTCTTGGCCTTGTACGGCCACATTGCCAGTGACTGCCAAATTTTTACTTACTGTAGCCTGACCTAAGTTAGCTGTGTCGCTTACATTAATGTTTGGCAAATTAAGGCTGCCACCAAGTTGTAAGTTACCGGCAATCTCTAGGTCGCTTCGGGCAAGCACTTTACCCGCAAAGACTGCACTGCCTTGCACGCTCAACACTTGGCCACTGCTACCAATACTGGCATCACTTTTAGCAAGTTGATCGAGTGTGTCCTGGGATAGTGAAGTGGTGCTAATGGTACCCGTGCTGCTCTTCCTTTTACTATAGTTGTAGCTAAACAGGACAATCAGACCGGCCACAACTAAGACGAATATGAAGAGTAAAAGGTAAATGTTGAAGCTGAAAAGCTTGTTAATAAGCCGTTTGCTAAAAGGCGGCTTTGGCGCTGGGCCAACAGGGATAGGATTAGCGTTTTCAGCTGATATAACGCCTGTTTTTTGGGCGGCGCTAGTCTGATCCTGGACAATTGTTGTCGGAGCATCCAATGACTCGAGGTCGGTGTCTTCGGCGGGGGCTGCCGGTGGTTTTTGATCCATACTCTGTATATTATGCTTACGCTTGGTCTTATAATACAAGAAATACGATTAAAGCGTAAGCGGGCTGGCATTTTGAGGGTCAATTTGCAATACTGAAACAAGCATGAGGGCAAAACAAAAACTGGTTACGGCTACATTGCTAGGGCTTCTAGCTACGTTTGGTATGGGCGGTCTTGTATTAGCCAACACTGTGCCACAGGCTACATCGAGTAGCTATGGAGTTAACGAGGTGTTTTTTGGAAGTGGCGGTTCGTTGCACGATTGTTCAGCGTCTTATTGTGCTAAAACATCGCTTGGTGAAACCGGAGTTGGGAATACATCAAGCACGAACTATCAAGCTCAAGGTGGCTTTAACACCGATAGGCAGCCATATCTACAGTTCGTAGTTAGCAACACAAACGTAGACATTGGTACATTGAGCAGTTCTAGTACTAAAACGGCTACCGCAACCTTTTCAGTCAAAAGCTATTTGGCTAGCGGCTACGTGGTCAAGCAGACATCGCCCGGACCAACCAATGGATCGTACGTAATGGCTGGACTCGCCACGCCAACTGCATCGGCATCAGGCACAGAGCAATTTGGCATTAACTTGGTGGCAAATACGAGCCCTGCCACTTTTGGTGCCGTGCCGACTCAGGCACCTGACTCAACCTTTAGTCATGGGCAAGTTTCGGCTGGCTATAATACGGCCAACCTCTTTAAATATGTTCAAAATGACTCTATAGCCTATTCGGATGTCAGTAGTGGCACGACGAACTACACAATTTCATATATATTCAATGTTTCTAACCTGACTGCTGGCGGGACCTACACCTTGCGTCACGTGCTGGTGGCAACCTCTACCTTCTAGGCCTTGATATATGTCACGCTCTTGAGACTTGCAAACAGATACCGCTAGTGGTAAGTTTTATATAAGAACCTTGTGCCTTGGTGGTTATGTGAGCCCATGAAATATATACAAAAAGTAAAGCTATACTTTATAGGAAAGCTCCCGCTAATATTGGCGGGAGAGTTGTTAGTGGCGTTATCACTTGCCGTATTATTACCGGGGCAAGGTCTAGCTGGACAATTGACTGGCCGATCCCTACAGTTGTCCGACTCCGCTCCCTCTACAGCAACGACCGGTGTTGGTAGTGGTACTAACGTAGCATTTAAGCTTACCTTCCTCCCAAGTGCCGCGGCTTCCGTTGGTGGTATTGTGGTGGACTTTTGTAGTAATAGCGCCCTGGTTGGTGATTCGTGCACCGCCCCAACTGGGCTGAACGTCAACCGTTCAACGACTGCAGTGGCGGCGCAAACTGCCAACTGTGGCGCCAACGCCTTTGCCACAACCACTACTGACGCCACGAACAACCGTATAATTATTACCCGTGCTTCACCTCAATCCATTTCCTTATCCTGTGCAGTCGATATCGGCAATGGTACTACCACCGGCATTACTAATCCCTCAACCCTTGGCACCTTCTACGCTCGTATTTATACGTATGCTACAGCAGCTGCCGCCAACGCTCACGTTACAGCGACCCCTACCGGTTATATTGATAGTGGTAGTATTGCTCTGAGTACGGTCAGCGTCATAACCATCACGGCTCGCGTTGCAGAAACCTTGATCTTCTGTGCCTCGGCCGCCTCACCATCGGCAAATTGTGGCGGTTTAACTACGCCCACCATTAGCCTTGGGCATGGCACGGTCAAGTCACTTGACGGCTCCGCTGTCGATACAGGCATCATATATACTCAATTGTCAACGAACGCTACGAGCGGAGCGTTTGTTCGTATGCATAATAGTAACGGCACGTGCGGAGGCTTAAGCCTCGACGGTGGTGCAAGCTGTGGCATTCCGCCAGCTGGTTCGGGTGCAGCGACGGCCCCGGGAGCGGCGCTGGTCATTGGTAATACTAGTTCTGTGCCCGCCTTTGGCCTCAATGTACCAACATCTGGTGGTGTTGCTTCCCAAGCGCCGTACGCTAGTGCCGCGGGCTACTATGGCATGGACACGACTACAGCTGGCCAAAATGTTACTACTACCTATGGCGGGAACGTCCTTACGGCGTCAGCACCGGTTAACAACGTCACCAATACCTGGACTTTTGCAGCCACGGCCACTAACATCGTTCCAGCCGGTTTATATAGTGCTAATATTTCGCTCATAGCTGTCGGCAGATTTTAGTGTAAAAAATACAGCAGTAAAGTTGCATAAGCATTTTTGAAGTGGTACTATCTCTTTAGGTAAAGCAAAAATCAAAAATCAAATCAAAAAGATGCAAGCTAAACAAACAATCAAGAATTTCTTATTCAGAGGCACATCATCGGTAGTAGCCGCGCAGTTTGTTGCGGTTTTGGTTTTTTCATCTCTACTGGCATTTCAAGGTTCAGCTTCGGCTGGTCAGTTAACGAACCGATCATTACAGTTTTCTGACTCCGCGCCCTCAGGTGGCTCCATCACTAGCGGTGTTGGTAGCGGTACCAGGGTGGCTATGAAGCTATCACTCACTCCAAGTGCTAGTGCCGCCGTTGGCGGTATAGTCATCGACTTCTGTAGCAACAGCGCACTCGTCGGTGATAGCTGTACGGCTCCAACTGGCCTGAACGTTAACCGTGCAACCACTGCCGTTAATGCCACAATGGTAGGTGGCTGTGGTGCAACCGCCTTCACCACCTATACTTCTGATGCCACCAACAACCGTATTATTATTACTCGCGCGACTGCTAACAATATTACTGCCGCTTGTGCGATTGATATTGGTGACGGTATTCCCGTTACCGGTAACGGTATTACCAATCCGTCAACACTCGGTACTTTCTATGCCCGCATTTACACCTATGCCACTGCAGCCGCAGCCCAAGGCCACACCACTGCCTCACCTACTGGTTATGTCGATAGTGGTAGCCTCGCTTTGACCACTGTCAGTGTTATAACTGTTACCGCTCGTGTCCAGGAAATCCTGATCTTTTGTGCATCGGCTGCCTCACCTACCTCGAGTTGTGGTGGCTTAACTACGCCTGCAATTAGCCTGGGGCACAACAGTCCAAAGATTCTTGACGGCTCTGCTGTCGATACTGGTGTTGTCTATACCCAGCTGTCAACAAACGCAGCCAGTGGGGCAACGGTACGCATACATAATAGTAACGGAACTTGTGGTGGCTTAAGTCTCGATGGCGGTACGACCTGTGGTATCCCACCAGCAGGCTCGGGCGCAGCTACTGCGCCTGGTGCGGCGCTGGCAATTGGTTCCTCTGGTGGCGCAGCTTTTGGCTTAAACGTTCCAACCTCTGGCGCTGTCACTTCCCAAGCACCGTACGCTAGTGCCGCCGGCTATTATGGAATGGACACGACAACGGCCAATGCAAACGCTACCACGACTTACGGTAGTACCGTTCTTGCAGCAGCAGCACCGGTTAACAACGTCACCAATACCTGGACCTTTGCAGCCACAGCAAGTAACGTCACGCCAGCCGGTCTTTACGCAGCCAATATTGCTACGATAGCAACGGGTAACTTTTAATGAAGTACGTTATTAGAAACGATGACAAATATAGGGGACTACTCAAGCGTAAAATACTTGCACTACGCAACATAAGCGTGATACGATCAAATTACAGCAATAGTAAAACAAATAACTCAACCATGAATATAACCCTCCAAGACATAATCCAATCCATCAAGCGACCAGCTTACTTCTTAGCATCATTAGCTATGATTTTTGCAGCCAGTTCAGGCGTAGTTGAAGCCGCCGCAGTTGGTGGCCAAGTGCAATACCGATCAATCAAAATGAGTGATAACGGTGTTAGCGGTGGGACAATCACTACCGGCGTTGGTAGTGGTACAGCGGTTAGCTACCGCGTGACATTCCGCGCCGCAACTAGCTACACCATTAAGGGTATAGTGTTGGACTTTTGTGCTGGTACCGGTGGTACGCCGTTTATTGGCGACTCAACCTGTGCTGCGCCTACTGACTTTACCGTTGGGGCTACGCCAACTATTGACACCTCCGACTATGTCGTCGGTGCATCAACTACCTCGGGTCTTGGGACTACCGCTAACTGGACGCCAACCTCAATTAACTCTGGTCAAACCTTTGAAATGACTAACTCAACCGGCTTTGCCCTAACAAGTGGAACTGATTATACCTTTGAGATTAGCGGCATCACCAACCCAAGTGATCTTGGGACCTTCTATTCTCGTCTCGTAACCTACATAAGTGACACTGGTAGTATTAGCAGTTACGCCCACGGTACCCCTGGCACCTACCAGGACTACGGTGGTTTTGCCCTCAGTACTGCAGAGATCGTGCAAGTTACGGCTAAGGTCCAAGAAACAATGACGTTCTGCGTGTCTGGCACCACCACCCCACCAACCTTTACGGCGCCTACTGATTGCACGACGGCTGTTCCTGCAGCAATTACCTTAGGTCACGGCACGAACAATACATTGGATGGTACGGCAATCGATACAAATACGGTGTATACATACGTATCTACCAATGCCCTACATGGCGTCTCAATTCGGGCGCACAACAGCAATGTCTGTGGTGGTCTTAGTACCGACAGTGGAACGACTTGTGCGATTCCAGCAGTTGGTTCGGGAGCTGGTATTATTGGCACTATCGTTGCCGGTACGGCGAGCTTTGGAATGCGTTGTCACGACAGCACCGGTGGTACCGGTTCAGTAGCCTGTGATGCTAACTACTTATACGATGCTTTGAACACAGATAACTACGGCATGGACTCGACAACTAGTGGAACAAACGTCACGACTACCTACGGTGACGTGGTAGCGGCTTCGACAGCACCAATTAGCGGTGTAACTAACACTTACGATTTTGCAGCTACTGCTAGTGATACCACTCCAGCCGGTATTTACACTGCCAACTTCGCCCTTGTAGCTACTGGTACCTTCTAGGGCAGCCATGAATGGCCCAGTCACTTCTAAAGAATCAGTCCGTTAAACGATCAGCAATTTTTGTGCTGGTGGCTGTATTTATGGCGCTTGGCGTCCTGAACACCATACAAGCCGATGGCCAGCGCTTACTCAATCGCTCGCTTAAGCTAAATAATAATCAGGCAGGCAAAACAGCTTTGTATAGTTTTGGGTTTCAGCCACCCAGCCTTGGCGTCATACAGACTATCTTATTTGAGGTCTGTGCCAACGATCCGTATCCGGGTAAACCTTGCGTGCCACCAGTTGGTTTTGATGCCTCGGCTGCAACATTAGTTAGCCAGACTGGTGATGTTGGGTTCAGTATGTCGCCACAGTCTACGGCTAATCGTATGGTAATTGAACGTTCGCCCTTCGCTTCAGATGGCGTGCCAAACAGTTATGTTTTTGATAACGTCGTTAACCCCAGTAACGACGGTTCATATTATGTGCGTATACAGACCTTTCCGGATGGTGACATGAATGGTGTGGCCAATTATTATGGAGGCATCGCTTTTGCCATCACGAGGTTGGTGACTATTAACGCTGTGGTACCGCCATATCTGCTATTTTGCGTCGGCATAACTATAAGCGGTTACGATTGCGAAAATGTTGACGGGAATTACGTCAATTTTGGTGAGTTCGGCAGTCGGCAGGCCAGTCAAGGCGATACCCAAATGCTGGCTGCCAGTAACGCTAAGGATGGCTATAATATTCGAATACTTGGTAATACGCTGACCTCTGGTACTAACGCTATCCCTGCGATTACTAGTAATGACATTTCACGGCCGGGCGTCAGTCAGTTTGGGTTAAACTTACGGGCAAATAGTTCACCACAAGGGGGGATTGATGTGACTGGTTTTGGCACTGGTCTACCGTCAGCGAACTACAGCCAGATTAACTTTTACCGATTTAACTCTGGTGACATTGTGGCATCATCGACCGCCCCAGACAAAGCACGCAAATTCACGGCCACTTACGTGGTTAACATCCAAAAGGATCAGGCACCCGGCGTGTATGTTAGTACGCTAACCTATATAGCGCTGGGTAATTTTTAACGTGTAATAAGTGTCACATTAGAATAATGCAACAGGGGCTTGGCAAAGCGCTAATGGTTTGGTACTATGAGCTCAAACTTAAGTGGGGAAATCAAACATGGTTCGGAACAAATTGGTACGCATAATCAGCTTGGTGGTTGCTGTAGGGGTGCTATCGACGACGACAGCATTTGCTGCTACCGCTAAAAAAACTACTGTCGTGGCAACGCCACAGCCTAACCCAGCGGCCGGCTCTGCGACCGACAACGGTCTTAAAGTATCGCCAGTTCGTTCCGATTTAACGATTCCCGATGGGACTACCCAAACAGTGGTCGTGACCGTCACTAACGTTACATCTGGCGTTTCGGCATACCAAGTACAAGTTAACGACTTTACCGCCAGCAGCGACGAAAGTGGTCAACCACAAATCTTACTCGATGCAACAAAGTACGCACCATCACACAGCCTTAAGCGCCTCGTAGGACCAGTTCCAAACGTTGTTCTACAACCTGGAGAATCAAAAAACATTAGTGTGCCTATTACGGTACCTAAGGGTTACACCGCTGGGGGCTACTACGGTGCCATCCGTTTCGCTCCCCACACCGACAGCGATGCCGCTAACAAAAACGTTACCCTTTCCGCTAGCGTTGGTTCACTAGTGCTCGTTACTGTTCCTGGTGACATCAATGAACAGGTGAGCGTGGCTAGCCTTGATGCCCGTAAGGCAGTTCCAGCCAACCAAGTTGATGTTGCTAGCACCTTCTTCTTTAACCACAAGAACATTAACGGTGTTGTCCGCTTCCAAAACGGTGGCGATGTCCAAGAGCAGCCTTTTGGTAAGCTAACCGTAAAGAACTGGCGCGGAAAAGTGCTGGCTACTTACGAAATCAACAACGAAACCCCTCGCGGCAACGTGCTTCCCGACAGTATTCGTAAGTTCACCATTCCTCTGACCTCCCTTGGAAAATTTGGTAAGTTCACCATGGTTGGTAACTTTGGCTACGGTAACTCCGGGCAACTCATAACCGCGCAGAGTACCTTCTATGTCATTCCTTTGTACATCATTGCGCTAGTAGGTTTTCTGATTGCCGGTATTGTATACCTGATCTTCGGCCTACCACGTACCGTTAAGTGGTACAACCGCCGTGTTGTCTCTCGCTCTAAGAAGAGTAGCCGCAAGCGCTAACATCATTATGGTAGATTGGAAGGACCCGGCCGCTTGCGCTCGGGTCCTTACTCTATTAAGCTAATGGTTAAGATGTCTCTCAAGCGGATCAAACGAGTTCTAGGCGTAACTAGCCTTGCAATGCTGGTATTAGCTGGTCAGTTTTGCACAACCGCATTGGCGGCCACCAATACGTCCCAAAACCCTCAGAATGGCTCTGTAGGGCTTGAGGGCACTATATCTACTGCTCCACCAACGCGTGGTGCTACCATTGCAACACCAGGCAACGGCGCCAGCTTTTCTACGACGCCCATTACCGTAGCCGGTTTATGTCCGACCGGCGTATTGGTCAAAATCTTCGATAACAACGTGTTCGTAGGCGCGGTACTCTGTAATAATGGCAGCTACACCTTACAAATTGACTTGTTTAGCGGCGCTAACCAGCTGGTCGCTCGGGTGTACGATGCACTGGACCAGACTGGGCCAGATTCAAACGTTGTCACCGTGACGTTTAATGACGCGCAATTTGCCCAGTTTGGCTCACGAATCACGCTAACCAGTATTTACGCCCGCCGTGGCGCTTACCCTGGCGATCCGTTAAGCTGGCCTATTATTTTAAGTGGCGGGATCGGCCCGTACGCCATTAGTATTGACTGGGGTGACGGCTCGTCACCGCAACTCATGAGCCAGGGTGTAGCCGGCAGCTTTGACATTAAGCACACCTACACCAACGCTGGCTACTACAAGATGGTCGTCCGCGCCACCGACAAAAACGGTATAACCGCCTTCTTGCAGCTGGTTGCTGTGGCCAACGGCGCCACTCAAGCCGGCAATACCGACAAAAACGGTAGTTCATCCCAACTCAAAACCATCGTCCTTTGGTGGCCCGTGTTGCTTATCCTACCTCTGTTATTCGTAGCCTTCTGGCTCGGTCGTCGCCACGAACTCTACGTCCTTCGTAAAGAACTTGACAGCGCCAAACAACAGTAAGCTGGGCAATTACAATTTAGTTTGGTAGCACTCTACAGGCGAGCTTTGCTCGGCCTGTGGCGCTAGCAAACTGCCAAACTAAATTGTAATTGCCCAGCTTGCTATACTTAGTCGATGACAAAAGTTTACCTAGGTATGTCCGGTGGAGTCGATAGCTCCGTTACGGCCGCACTCTTAAAGGAGCAGGGCTATGACGTCACGGGCGTGTATATGAAGAACTGGAGCAAGGATTTGCCTGGTTTTGCCTGTCCGTGGAAGGAAGACTTTCAAGATGCCAAGCGGGTAGCTGTGCAGCTGGGCATTGATTTTAAAATGTATGACTTCGAGACGGAGTATCGTCAAAAAGTGGTTGATTATATGGTGGCGGGCTATCAAGCAGGCATTACCCCTAACCCCGACATTATGTGCAATCAAGAAGTTAAATTTAAACTATTCTTAGACGCAGCTTTGGCGGACGGTGCAGACATGATTGCTACCGGACACTATGCCCGCATTAAGGACGGCCAATTACTTGCCGGCGAAGACGCTAAAAAGGACCAATCGTACTTTTTATACCGTGTGACCGAAGACGCTCTGCGTAAATCCCTGATGCCAATAGGCGAAATGGAAAAGCCAGAGGTGCGTAAACTCGCCACCAAGCTCGGTTTGGCGACGGCTGATAAAAAGGACAGTCAAGGCATTTGCTTTGTGGGCAAAGTTGGCATTAAAGAGTTTTTACTGGCCGAATTAGGCGAGCAGGAACATGGGGCAATTGTAGATGAAACGGGCAATACCATTGGCGAGCACGATGGCGCACTGTTTTACACCATCGGTCAGCGCCACGGGCTAGATGTCGGCGGCGGTCTACCATACTATGTGGTCGGCAAAGATATGGCCAAGAACGAAGTGTATGTGACCACCGACCTGCAAGACGCACGTTTGTGGCGTAACGAGCTCAGCTTAGCTAGTGTGCATTGGATTAACGGCGCGCCCGCCGCTGGTAGTTATCAGGTCCGAACCCGTTACCGCGCGCCACTTGTTACGGCCGAATTAAGCCACACCGCGCAGGGTGTAACACTCAAATTAACTGATGAAGTTCGGGCCATCACCCCTGGGCAATCAGCGGTTTTGTACGACGGCGAGCTGGTTTTAGGTGGCGGCATTGTTATTTAATTGACAGCTTAAGCATAAGCGAGTATTTTACATCTATAACACTATTGTAAAACACAAAACATAGCATTATGACCGAAGCAATCTATCCGCTTACACCTGAATCACCAAGTAGTTGGTTGCTGCAAGCGGCTCGGTCATCCCAGGAAACTACAGATATACAGCGGCTTGCCGCGTTGCAGCAACGTAAAACGGAGCATGTTATCGCATCGTTGGCCTCCAATAGGGTCGCTTTTTTAGATTGTGTGCACCACATTGCTCTGCTCCGACTGGCGCATAAGGAAGCATTATCCCCAAACCTTCAGGTGGCCGAAGCGGTACATGGGCTTCGAGGGAACAAGGCGTCCAGCGATGGGGTTACTCTATTCATAGAGCATGAAAAACGCGACGGCGGGGTACTGAGCATCACGGCCGATACGAGAACGGCGCCTGCTGATGGGGTCTTGGAGCGGCAGTGGACGGTTTCGGCATTTGCTCATCACGAAGCTGTTCAGCGTTACACGGAGACAATTGTTGTACCCGCGAGACCGGGTTTTGAAGGCTCTGAAACAACTAGCAAACGTACCTTAGGGCCCCAAGATGTCATAGAATTACAGCGATTGGTGATGGCGGCGTGCGTGGGGGAAAACGAACGGCTCGCGCCGCAGTCTCGGCTCTGGGCCGTTGCTGACTAGTGTTTCGCAGCGGTGTCGTTACCGCTATTATTATCGCGGGCACTAAATGGTATGCCATCCATGGACTTGATCGAAATATCTGACATAATTGAGTGCGAAATCACAACTGTAGAATCTGATTCCACAGTGAAAGCGAACACGTCCATTTGCTTGGTGACGGCATTGTACTTAAATGCCGAATAAGTGCCGGGATTTTGAGTAGATATGGTATCTGTGGATGCCTTGGTGTTGAAGTGCGCGCCACCGCTTCCGAGCGTGTATTCAACGGCGTCAGTGGTGTCTGCAGTACCATAATTACGCATTCCAACATATTGATAATTGCGGCCATCTACTATCAGCACGGGCGGCTGAATCGCGTTGGCTGCTAATGAATCAAGGATTTGTTTTGCTAGCTTGTTGTCGTGTATGAACATGATCTGCGGTTGGTTAGCTTCAATTTCTTGCACGGCATTATCAACGAAAGTATCAATGTCAACGTCGGGGTCGCGTAGCGAATCAACACCGTTCAAGTTGCCAATACCACTGATGCGCGGGTCGTTAAGGAGAAGCACTCGGAACCCATTGATGACTTTTGTCTTATCATCGGCCATTATCAGGCCACGATCTTGCTCGGTTTGAATGATTTCGTCAGTGTCGTGCAGTCCTTCCGTCGCATAACTTTCAGTGTCGCCAGCTCTGTACATGTAAGCATCGATAATCGGCGTTTCGAATAATTTACCCAAGTCGGTCCAGTCACCAAGGTAGATACTGGTCTCAGCGTTGGTCAAACTGATTGATTCACCATAGATACGAGCCATACCTTGGTTGCCTTGGAAGTCATCGGCCGTAAAAAACAACTGCTCATCTTTAGTCGTTTGGAGTTCGGGTCGTTGGGCGATGGCCTCAGCTAAGTTTTTGGACACCTTGTCGTAAAAAGGGTTGTTAACTTCAAGCAGCGACTGAACGTACGGCGCTGCATCACCCAGCCCACCTACGAGTTGCGTGTTCTTACCGAGTTTTCCGCTTGCTAACTCCGGACTACCGACTACTGTTTGATGATCGTCATGGGTGTAGGCGTTCATGCCAATCGTGTTTACTAAGACAGCACCTGATAGTAGTACTGCGGCGCTACCATACGCCCAGGGGCGTACAATTTTGTTCATGGAAGCTTGACCAGTATCGGGTTCACCTTTGATTGTTTTGCGGGTTAATTGCACCGCCCCCAAACCAAGCAGTTCAATTGCCGCCACGCCCCCAGCAACGCCTAACCCCCATTTGAGAAGATAATTATCAGCCGTCGATTGAATACGAGCGATTTCTGGCTCAGGATCGTTCGCTAGCTGCGTAAAAGCATCGCGAGAATGCTTGTTCTGTAATTGGTGTAAAATGTTGTTCCAATTGGCATTCACATCAAGTCCAACTGATTTATGGAGCAGAGGTACTTCGTAGTGTTCGGGCCGCAATACGGCGCCATCGGCAATTTGAGTGTGATCTTGGCCAATTACTGGCTTAACTTCAATATCTTGGCCGGCAATTTCGACATGACTCGCCGGTGCATGAGCAATGGCAGCTAGGCCGGCAGCCACTGGGGTAGCAACTAAAAGGGCACCTACGGCAACCTTGCCAGCACGTTGCCAGCGGTTAAGAGACTGAGACTGTTCTTCGTATATCAATTCAGACATAAGGCTATCTTATAATTATAGCACAGATAATGGCTAATGTCAATATATTTGCATTTGATCACCTCTGTTATATTGTTCGCATGTAGGCCATTCATTATCAGCAAGCCATTCTCGAAGTCCAGCGGGGACATAATTATTTAGGTAGGTCGGGATTCGGCCAGTATGTTCCGCATTTTTTCTGCCGCAGCTTCAATGCCAGCCCGTTCTAGTGCATGACCAGGCTCTGGGTATGTCATGACTTCACAGGGTACCCCAAAGAAGGCAAAAAAGTTCTGGTATTTTTCGTATGATTGCACCACTTTGACCACTTGATCGGTATCTGGCTGGTCGCTCATCATGTAAATGGCCCGGGTGTCAGGAGTAATTATCCCCTCATATTTCCAGCGGTTATCCCAAAGATGCGCATTTGCCAAGAAGCTGGTCTCGCTGGTGCGTACTTGTGGGCTAGATCCATCAAAGGTATTTTTGAAGGCCTCACGTCTATAATCGGTAAGTGCCGCAATGTCATGCCTGTTGTATTCCTTCCCAAGTTCACTAACATACTGACCGACTAGACCACCGTCATACACTCCAAAGTTATGCAGCTCAGCAATCGTTTTGGCAAAAAAGCCCCACTTGGCGTCATCTATATCGAAAGGGCTGGCGTTCATGGTTACCATTCTTACCGGTGCGCCAATCCCCCTGGCTGCGGTGAGTCCAAACATGCCACCAGCGCTCACACCTTGTAGATCAATTGTTTTGGGTCGGTTGACGATCGAGAATTCACTACCGCAGGCCACCAAGCCTAAAGAAGGCCGCGGGATCCGATTGACTGTACACCGTTGAGTCTATTAAGCGCTCAGCAATAGACTTTCCGCTTTCTCGCCCCCATCCCCCCGAACAAAGGTTGACGTGCGCCGTTCTGGTCACTTCGTATTTTGCAAGGAATTCGATATCGATTGGTTGGTCATCAAAGGCAGCGGCAATAAGTGGCCGTTCAACAATACCGAGGACGTGGTTAAAGGCTGCCATGCTACTAACGGCGATGCCGGCGCCGAGCAGCGCTCGTCTTCCTATTACCACCGGATTTCGCGCTGAAGTCGGAGCTTCGTCTAAGAGTGCCGTTTCGGCATATTGATCGGGAGTATATTCCGTCATGTTGTTTCCGTTGGCATCAGTATGCTCCTGCTGATACCAGATTTCAACGGGGGTATTGTTGTTAAACATAAGACGGTTTTTTAAGCATGAAAAAAGCCGCATAAGTGAGTAAGGTGGGAGGGAAGAGATAAAAATCTCAATTCGATCCCGCTCATGCGGCTTGCCTCTGGTTCTCACTGTTGTGAGCGTCTTTGTCCAGAGGACTTCGTTCGTGTGTTGTTCAGTCGTCGACCTCCGATTTTTTGTGTGTAGCGGGCTGCGCCTCTTTCATGGGGAAGCGCTCGGAGATGACTTCTGATGCTACGTAGTTCGCGATGCACAAGATTGCCCAATAGAGGGAGGCGGTGCTCACACCTGTCAGTATCGCATCAGACCATGTAAATGTCTGAATTAGCATTGCTGATAGACAATTGACACCGACAAGCAGGCAAGCGGCTCCGATGATGAGTTGGCCGGTCTTGATGGGCATGGTTAAGTCTTCCTTTGCGGTGGGAGGTACAGGGACGAAACTAAAGTTACGAACTCTCTTAATCATAGCACAAAATAGACACAAAGTCAATAGATTCACTGCCGCATACCTCTGTTATAATTATTGGCAATGAACGCTCAACAAATTCGCAACGCCTATCTAGAATTCTTTAAGGACCGTGGTCATGTTATAGTGCCGCGCGCCCCGCTGGTATTACAAGACGATCCCACTACGTTGTTCACTGGTTCTGGTATGCAGCCCATGATTCCGTATCTGTTAGGCGAACCACACCCGCATGGTCAACGCATTGTCGACAGTCAAACCTGTTTGCGCGCCCAAGACATCAACGACATTGGCGACAATCGCCACACCACGTTTTTTGAAATGCTGGGTAACTGGAGCATGGGTGACTACTTTAAAGAGCAACAAATCGAGTGGATGTTCGACTTCCTCGACACCGTTGTTGGGCTGGATATGAGTCGTCTGTATGTTACTTGCTTTGAGGGCGCCGCCGATTACGGCATTGCCAAAGACACCGAAGCCGCCGAAGTGTGGAAGCGGTTATTTGAAGCTAAAGGTTTGTCGTCTGGCGAAGCGCAAATTGGTTCTGAAGAGGATGGCTACCAGCGTGGTATGCGCGACGGCGAGCGCATCTTTTATTACGATGGCTCTAAAAACTGGTGGAGCCGCAACGGCGGCCCCGAAACCACACCGCTCGGTGACCCGTGTGGTCCCGATAGCGAAATGTTCTACGATTTTGAAACCGAACACGACACTGCTTTTGGCGAACACTGTCACCCCAACTGTGACTGCGGTCGCTTTATGGAAATCGGCAATAACGTGTTTATGGCTTACCGCAAAGTGGCCGAGGGTAAGTTTGAACCCCTCGAAAAGCCCAACATTGACCACGGCTCCGGCCTAGAGCGCATTGCCGCCGCTAAACTCGGCGATCCAGATGTGTTTAAAATCAGCCTGATGTGGCCAATCGTCGAAACATTACAAACGATTAGTGGCAAGAAGTACGCCGATCATACTCAGGCTATGCGCGTGATTGCCGATCACTTGCGCGCCGCTACCTTTTTAGCCGTAGACGGTTGCGTGCCCAGCAACAAAGAGCAGGGCTACGTCATGCGCCGCCTAGTGCGCCGCGCCGTACGTTTTGCCTTTGAACTGGGCGTGGAACAAAACTTTATGGAGCAAATTGTCCCCGTTATAGCCGATTTATATGCCAACGACTTCCCCGAAGTGCTGGCCAACCGCGACACCGTCATAGAAGTGCTGGTTAAAGAAGAAAAAGTTTTCCGTCAAACTTTGCGCAAGGGGCTTAAAGAATTCGAGCGTTATTTTGTGCCGGGTAAAGAATTTGACTCAAATGCAGATAGTAAGACTCGAGCAGAATCGATGGGTCACTCCGTGCAGCCGGTTTTGACTGGTGCACTTTTGTTTAAGCTGTACGATACCTACGGTTTTCCGGTCGAACTGTCAAAAGAGGAAGCTTCTCAGCAAAACATAAGCATAACATCAGATACTGATCTTGAGTTTGAGAAACTTATGGCCGAGCAGCGGGCGCGATCGCAGACCGCTGCTAAGGGCATTTTTAAAGGTGGTTTGGGCGGTCAAACTGAGCAGCACAAAAAGTACCACACTGCGACGCACCTCATGTACCAGTCCCTCCGGACGGTACTCGGTGATCACGTTATTCAGCACGGTTCAAATATAACGCAGGAGCGCTTGCGCTTCGATTTTAGCCACCCCGAAAAGGTAACTCCAGAGCAAATTGCCACTGTTGAACAGATGGTAAACGAGCAAATTGCTAACGATCTACCGGTGTTCTGGAAGGAATATCCAACCGCCGAGGCTCATGCCCTGGGCGCTCTTGGCGCCTTTGGTGATCGCTATGGAGATATCGTTAAAATTTATCAAATGGGCGAGGGCGATGCCCGCTTTAGCTTCGAGATTTGCGGCGGCCCACACGTTGACCACACCGGCCAATTAGCCGAAGGCGGCAAAGTCTTTAAAATCGTTAAAGAAGAGTCTTCTAGCTCCGGTATTCGCCGCGTAAAAGCAGTGCTCAAGTAAGCACTAGCGTATCTGTAAAAAGGTTGTATACTGGTACCTAGGTTACTAGTATTGCAAGGCTATGCCAGCATCAAAAAATAAAAAACCAGTTGTAAAAAAAGCGCCCTCGCGACGAGTGGTGTCTTCAAGGCGCACCAAACGCCGTTCGGTGATGTCGCCACACTTGGTGCACCCGCGGCATACCTTTAGATTAGTACCGCATATCCATACAAGTTATCCTATGCTGGCTTACATGCTGCTATTGGTGGGTATTTTTAGCATCGGATGGACCAATTTTGTATCTGGCGACAGCTTTAGCGTAAGAGCCAAAATTCCAGCCGAGCCTTTGTTGGTGGCCGCCCAAATTACGGGGCCTAAAGATGGTGAAGTAGTCGACGATAAAGTCATTACCGTGACTGGTACCTGCCCGTATCATTCCTACGTTAGGCTGTACCGCAACGATAGCTTTACGGGTATAGCACTGTGTCAGCCGACTGGTGAGTGGTCAATTCAAACCATGCTTATACTTGGTGAAAACATGCTGTTTGCCCAAGATTATAATATTACCGATGATATTGGGCCGGTATCTGATCCAATATCTGTCACGAACCGACCGACGCCGGCACCTGTCAAAGTGGATCCTTCGGCTGCGCGCTTAACTAATCCCGAAACTACTACCGATGCGACAACAATTGCCGCCGAAAAAGCGGCTAAAAATCCGTTAATATTAACCAGCGACTTTTTGTACAAAGGCGTATACGCCGGTGATCCATTTACCCAAACACTCAAATTAAGTGGTGGTAAAGCTCCCTATGCTGTCAGTATCGACTGGGGTGACGGCAGCTCGGAACTCAGCAGTCACGCTGAAGCCGGTGACTTTACCTTGACGCATACTTATGCACGGCCAAGTGATAATGGTAGTAGTTATGTGATTAAGGTAACTGCCACAGATAATGATGGCCAAATTGCCTTGTTCCAAACCATAGCAATCATAACCTCACAGCAAACTGGTACCGGGGCATCTGGCTTGCCAAATGGCGGTAGTGGTACGGCAACCGATGTGAACAGTAATAGTGCTAGCGGATCAACACCGATTGAAAGATTCTGGAAAGTTGCCACTCCAGTTTATGTCGTGACGGTGGTGTCAGTTGCCAGTTTTTGGCTCGGACAGCATCAAGAAATCCAGTTATTACACCGCCAGGCGGTTCGAATGCACCGCAAGCGGCCACTCTAATAACAAACGATCCTAAAGCTGCTTTTCAGCTGGAGGAGTTCTACTCATAGGTGATATACTTATACTGATTATGCTTGATAAATTTAAAGCCACCTCACAATCGTTTGCCAAGCAGGCAGTTTCATCCGCCAAAGGTACGGTTAAATCCGCCCGCACCAAAGTTAAAAAAGGTGGCGATCAGCATTTAGTAGCTCTCGACATCGGTACGGAATTTGTTAAGGCCCTAATTGGGCATGTGAAACCCGACGGTACGATTGAGATTATTGGCGTTGGGCGTCAGCACCAGGCTTTGACTGATATGCAAGCCGGTGCCATCGCCGACATAGCCGGCGTTGTCGATAACTGCGATAAAGCCCTGAGTGAAGCCGAAGAGCAAGCTGGTGTCAGCGTTCGTCAAGCCATTATCGGTATTGCCGGTGAACTGGTCAAAGGTACTACGACCACAGTGCGGGTCAGTCGCAAAGACTCAGCTAAGCAATTAGATGTCGGCGAGATGGAAACGATTATTCACTTAGTACAAGAACGAGCCGAAAAGCGTGCTAAAACGGAACTAGCCTGGGAGCTTGGCGGCAAGGAAGTCGCCGTGCGTCTAGTTAACAGCGCGTTGGTAAGTATCGAAATTGACGGCTATCCAGTGACGAACCCAATTGGTTTTCAGGGAAAAGACGTGGTAGTGCAGCTTTACACCGCTTTTGCGCCGATGATTCACATTGGGGCGCTCGAAAAGACCGCCCAGGAGCTGGATCTTGATCTGTTGGCAGTCGCTGCTGAGCCATTTGCCGTATCGCGAGCGGTGATTGGTGACACGCCAAACCAATCACTTAGCGCAATTTTGATGGACGTTGGTGGCGGTACGACTGATATTGCCGTTATTAACGACGGAGGGGTGCAGGGAACTAAAATGTTCGGCATTGGCGGCCGAGCCTACACCCGCGCCATCGAACGTGATTTGAGCGTGGACTTTGATGTCGCTGAAGAATTAAAGATAGGTCTAAGCAGTAATAAAATACCGGCCCAAAAACGTCCGTCCATCGAAACTGCGCTTGGCAAAACCGCCGATGTTTGGATTAGCGGTATTGAACTGGCCCTCGCTGAGTTTCCGAAGCTTGATCACTTGCCGCACCGCATGTTCCTTTGTGGTGGTGGTTCCAGTCTAGACATGCTTATGAACCGGCTAGAAGGTAGCACTTGGTACAAGCAACTGCCGTTCACCCGAAAGCCATCAGTGCACTATATTCGCCCTGAACAGGTGGTTGGTATTACCGATAGTACGGGTAAAGTGAATGACCACACATTTATTACGGCCATGGGATTGCTGCGTGTCGGATTAGATACGCTGCAGCTTGGCGGTAGCGGTGGTGGTACAATTCGTGAGAAACTAGATAGGATGTTAAGCGTTTAGCGGGAATATTATGGCAGATCCAAATAAAGATACGATTTATGTAGATATTGATGACGAAATTACCGTCATTATTGATAAAGTCCGCGCTAGTTCCGCCAAGGTCGTTGCCCTGGTATTACCAAAGCGCGCCACTACCTTACAGAGCATTGTGAATATGAAGCTGCTTAAGCGCAGTGCCGACGAAGCAAAGAAGAATTTAGTACTTATAACCACCGAATCTGGCCTGCTGCCGTTAGCGGGCGCTGTTGGGCTGCATGTTGCTAAAACTCCAAGTAGTCACCCCGAAATTCCGGCTGCACCAGTAGCCATGGGTGCGAATGAAGAACTTGTAGATGAAGACGTTAATCTTAATGACGACGAGCCTGAGCCCGCCACAGCCGCAAATTCCGGTGCTCGTACCGTGGGTGAACTTGCCGCAGCCACAATGCTTTTGCCCGAACGTCCAGCTGCCGATAATGGTATAGAAACTCTAGAGCTTGATAATGAAGATGCTTCGGCCGCAGCGCCAATTGCTGCATCAAGCGCCACCAAAGCAAAGCCAAAAAAAGACAAAAAACTGAAAGTACCGGACTTTGATCGTTTTAAGATGATTCTTATTTTCGGAAGTATCCTCCTCGGTTTACTGGTGGTTGGCGGTTACTTTGCGTTGGTGGTGATGCCAAAAGCGACTATAGATGTTAAGACTAATGCCAGCAACGTAAACACCAATGTAACGCTCACGTTGAGCACGACTGCGACCTCTGTTGATCCAAGCACCAATACGATTCCGGCTAAGCAAGTTCAGGCGCAAAAAACCTACACAGGTAACGCGCCGGCCACCGGACAAAAGAATAATGGCGATAAAGCTACCGGTAGTATCACTATGAGCGCAGGCAGCTGTAGTGCGAATATTCCGTCCAGCGTGCCAAGTGGTTCGGGCGTGAGTTCTGGTGGCAAAACCTACATCACCCAGTCAGTTACGTCCTTCTTCCCAACATCACAGGGTAATAAGTGTGTATATAAGGCCACGCAAGCCACCGACATAAAGGCTCAGCTTGGTGGAGCTGGTTATAACACCGATGCCAACGCCACCTTTAGTGTTTCTGGCCGCTCTGACATTAGTGCGACAGGTTCAGCAAGTGGTGGCACCGACGAAATTCAGACAATCGTTATCCAAGCAGACATCGAAAACGCTAAGGGCAAGATCAACACCACCGATAACACCGTGCAGGCTGACTTAAGCGATCAGCTTGAGGCGCAAGGCTTGTTTGCAGTCGCAGCTACCTATAACGTGGGCACGCCAACAGTAACAAGCAGTGCAAATGTTGGTGACGCGGCTACGTCTGTAACGGTCACCGAGAATGTTACCTATACGATGTTGGGCGTTAAAGAAACTGACGTTCAGACACTGGTTGACAATGATATTAAGGGTCAAATCGATACCTCAAAACAGGCTATTCTTAGCCGTGGCATTACGCAAGCAGCTTTCAAACTTAAAACAGTAACCACGAGCACCGGTGCGGTTATGACACTCCAGACGGTCGCCACCGTTGGCCCGTCGATTGATACCGCGCAGATTGCCAAAGATGCCGCCGGTAAGAAGAGCGGGGCAATTCAGTCAGACCTCAAAGAAAATCCAGACGTCACTGAAGTGACCGTTAAATTCAGTCCGTTCTGGGTCAACAAAGCACCAAAGAACGTCGACAAGATTACTGTCATCGTTCAGAAACCAACTAAAACTGCCGATGCTAACTAGCTACCTTGCACTAGATGTAGGGAGGGCCAGAATTGGTATTGCCTTGGCAAATGACATTGCTCGTATTGCCAGTCCATTGCCAACACTGGCCAACGACGAGTTATTTGTCGAGCGTTTGCAGGCATTAATCAAGCAGCACGATGTTAGTCGCATAATCATCGGTTGGCCACGAGGCTTGGATGGCCAAATGACCGATCAGACCAGATATGTAGAATCATTTATGGCTAATTTAGCCAAAGTGATTACGTTACCGATGGGACGACAAGATGAAGCGTTGACATCAGTAAAGGCCGAAAGCGAGCTTGAGCGACGAGGCGTTCCTTATGAAAGAGGTGACATCGACAGTCTGAGTGCGGTATTTATTCTAGATGATTTTTTGGCTGAAGGAGTACACTAGTAGGGTTTATGAGGTTTACATCGAGCAAGAAGCGTCCGCATGCGCCGTTTAAACGGCTGATTGTCGTTGGGTTTATACTGCTTATTGCGCTTATCGGTACCGCAATTTTTGTGCGTCACGCGTATTACCAGAATCTTAAACCCGTCAGCTCTAGTCAGACAACAACAATTGTGAACATCCCCAGTGGTAGTTCCGTTAAACAGATTGCCAATAAACTGGCCGACGCCGGCGTTATTCATAATGCCTGGGTGTTTGAGTGGTATGTGCATAGTAAGGAGCTTGGGGACAAATTACAGGCGGGCACCTATGCCTTTTCGCCTAGTGAAAACCTGCCCCACATTGTAAGTACACTCACAAAGGGTAAAGTCACGACTCGTTTGGTGACGATTTTGCCCGGCCGAAGTATTAATCAAGTGCGAGCTGATCTGATTAACGATGGCTTTAGCGTGGCATCAGTTGACGCAGCACTTGTACCGAGCCGTTATAGTGATGTGCCGGTTATGTCGTTCGTACCGGAAGGCACAAACTCGCTAGAGGGTATGTTGTACCCCGATTCATTCCAGCGCACCGAAAACACCCAACCAACACAGATTATCCGTGAATCACTTATTGAGATGGGCAATCATTTGCCACCGAGTCTGCAAGCTGCCTATGCAACAAAAGGGTTGAATGTGTACGAAGCCATTACAATCGCTTCGATTATTGAAAAGGAAGTGTCTAAGACGAGCGATCGTGAGCAAGTTGCTCAAGTATTCTTATCGCGACGCGCACAGGGCATGTCGCTAGGATCGGATGTGACAGCCTTTTACGGTTCGGTGATAGCTGGTCGAGAACCTTCGGTCAAATATGATTCCCCCTACAACACCCTCATCCACACTGGGTTGCCGCCAACCCCTATAAGTACGGTGAGCGAAACTTCGTTGCATGCTGTAGCCTTCCCAGCGGCTACCAGTTGGCTCTTTTTTGTGGCCGGCGACGACGGCACAACCCACTTTTCGCAGACAAATGAGCAGCACCAGGCCGATGCCGACCAGTATTGCCACAAGCTTTGCGGGCGCTAAAAATATCACCTCAGAGCGCTTATGTTTGCACATTGCTGCATTTTTGATAAACTTAAGAGGTAATTTGTGGGTCTCGCAGCGTTAACTGACCCCTGTTACCACTACATAGAATCTTACACTGATCGAAGCATTAAGGAGTTAGGTTATTAGTAATCCAACCGGCAGAACTGCGGTAGCACCCGTGCCGCATATCGCGCGTTCCTCGACTCGTACATCGTACGGTCGCTTCACTAAATTATTTCGTAAAAAGAGCAACCGACGTCGTGTGATCACGGCGTCCATTATTGTTGGTAATGTTGCCATATTAGCCATCGTCACGAGTGTTATTTTAATTAGCTCTAAGCAAGGTTCGGCGGATGTTCCGCTCGCCGCTACCGTTGACAGTACCAATCAGGTTGCAGCAAACCCGCTTGATCAGGTATCTTCGGCAAATATCGCCGAAACGGTGGCTCGCATGAGTAGCTTGCCCGAAACAACTGCCGTTACCAACCAAGCCGATAGCGAAACCACCGAATTAGCCATGGCTCCAACCACATCTAATGTTGTCGATAAGCCGCAAGTAGTCAGTACGTCGGCGTTTGCCTCGAATAAAGATATAAAGACCTACACTGCGGTCGCCGGCGACACCATCAACTCGATTGCTGCCAAATTTGGAATTACCTCCGACAGTATTCGTTGGTCGAACAACCTTACCGGTGATGCTGTCGCTCCTGGCGCGCAATTATTAATACCACCGGTCACTGGCATGGTCTATACAGTTGCCGCCGGTGACACCCCCACTACACTTGCAGCTAAATACAAAGCTGATCAGAATAAAATTATTGCCTTCAACGATGCCGAACTGAGCGGTATTCAGGTTGGTCAACGTATTCTCATACCAGATGGCAGTAAAGCTGCCGCAATTGTGACTGCTGCCGCCAGCCGGTCTGGCTCATTCACAGGTTCGGCGAGCTATGGCGGTTACAATGGCTATGACTTTGGGTACTGTACCTACTGGGTGGCAAAATTGCGTGCGGCTGCCGGCAACCCCGTACCAACAAACCTTGGCAATGCGGCGACCTGGGCTGTCCGAGCTGCTGGCATGGGTCTCGCAACGGGCACAACGCCACGTGTCGGTGCAGCGGTTGTTACTAAGAGCACCGGCGCAGGTCACGTTGCTTACGTGACTGGCGTCAACGATGACGGCAGCATTACGATTTCCGAGATGAACCACGCTGGCTGGAACCGTACCGACACTCGCGTTATTAGCGGCTCGGGCTTCCGCTACGTCTATTAGTTTACATTTTAAATATTTTAGTTTATAGTAATATACTTAACCCCACCCAAGAATTATGAATTTTATTGATAGCGTATCGGTCTCAGTGCAGGCAGGTGAAGGCGGCCACGGCAAGCTGAGCTTTAGGCATGAAAAATTCGAGTCGCGCGGCGGTCCCGACGGTGGTGACGGTGGCAACGGTGGTAATGTCGTTCTAGTTGCCAGCCGTAATCAAAACACGCTTGTGCAGTTCCGTTTTAAAAAAGAAATTATTGCTGAACCTGGTAAGCCCGGTGGCACCAACAACAAACATGGTCGTAGCGCCAAGCACTTGTTAGTACCAGTTCCGGTCGGCACAATTGTCACTAATGCCGATGGCGTCATGGTGGCCGATCTTGTGGTTGATGGACAGGAAGTTATTATTGCGCGCGGCGGTCGCGGCGGCTTTGGCAATGCACACTTTGTGTCATCTCGTCGTCAAGCTCCGAACTTTGCCGAAAAGGGTGAACCCGGTGATGAATTCGAACTTAAATTCGAACTTAAAATGATTGCCGATGTTGGTCTAGTTGGGCTCCCGAACGCAGGCAAATCAACCCTGTTAAGTCGTATTAGTAATGCTCGACCCGAAATCGCCGATTATCCCTTTACGACGCTTACACCTAACCTGGGCGTTGTGAGCATTGATGACGAAACGTCAGTGCTATTTGCCGATATCCCTGGCTTGATTGAAGGCGCTGCTGATGGCCGTGGCCTGGGGCATGACTTTTTAAAGCACGTCGAGCGCACGGCTGTAATTGTTCACCTTATTGACGCATACCAAGACGACGTGGTGGCTACTTACAAAGTAATCCGCACGGAACTTGAAGCCTACGCTAAAGAAATGGCCGAACGCCCCGAAATCATTGCCCTCACCAAAGTTGAGGGTTTGGATGACGAGATAGTTGACGACCTTAAGAAGCAATTAAAAAAAGCTGCTGGCAAGAATGCCCAAGTCATGGCAATTTCATCGGCCGCGGGCACAGGTCTTAAAGAAATGCTTTTTGCTGTTAAAAAGGTCGTCGCCATGGAACGCGCCAAAGTTATTGAAGCCGAAGCTGCTCCTCGAATCCCAACACTCAAGCTAGCCGAAACAGCTGCTTCGTGGCGGTTTAGTAAGGAAAACGGCGTATTCCTGATAACCGAC
>CAYXYX010000001.1:40737-43587 GCA_964469755.1 uncultured Candidatus Saccharibacteria bacterium
ACCGGCAATAAGATTGAGAAGTTCGCCCAACGCACTGACTTTGAGAGTGAAGAGGGCATGCAACGTCTGCGCGACATTATGCGCAAGATGGGAATTATGCATAAATTGCAGCGTGATGGCGTGGAAGCTGGTAGCAAGATCCGCATTGGCGGCATCGGCAGCTTCCTTTATTAATTATAAGTTCATGAACTTCAGACTTATGGGGCTATGCTAGGTGCTACACTAGTAGGCATATGGCAGATAGTTTTTTCTTTTATGACCTTGAGACCTCGGGGCTGAACGCGAGTTCGGCTCGTATTATGCAGTTTGCCGGGCAGCGTACTAACGCTCAGCTAGAACCAGTTGGTGAACCAGTCAATGTACTCATCAAACTAGCCCCCGATGTCATTCCTAGCCCCGAAGCAATTATGCTGACCGGCATAACGCCGCAATCAACGCTTCTTGAAGGACTTACCGAGGCAGAATTCTTGCGGTTCTTTTACGAAGAGGTGGTGCAGCCAAACACTACATTCTTAGGCTATAATACCGTTCGCTTTGATGATGAGTTTATGCGCTACCTTCATTATCGCAATTTTTATGACCCTTATGAGTGGCAGTGGCAAAATGGCTGTTCGCGCTGGGATATTTTAGATTTGGTGCGTATGACTCGGGCTTTACGACCCGAAGGCATTGAGTGGCCAGTCACGGATGAAGGCAAACCGACTAATCGTCTTGAATTACTTACTACCGCTAATGGCTTGAACCATGACCATGCGCATGATGCCTTGAGTGACGTGACTGCAACAATTGCCGTAGCTAAACTCATCCGCGACAAGCAGCCTGATCTGTTCAAATTTATGCTTAACCAGCGCAATAAAAAGGTCGTGTCGGGCCTTGTACAGCAGGGTCAACCGTTTGTGTACGCTTCAGGTCGTTACCCTGGCGAAAACGAACATACTACAGTAGCAGTGCTATTGGCACCGCACCCACAACAGGATTGCGGCCTGGTATACGATTTGCGCTATGACCCAACACCTTTTATAGCCATGACACCCGAACAGTTGGTTGATGCCTGGCGCTACAAAAAGGATCGAGATGAAACTGAATTACGATTGCCTGTAAAGACGCTCAAATATAATCGTTGCCCAGCCGTAGCACCACTTGGAGTTCTTAAAGATGACTTTACTCAAGAGCGAATTCATCTATCACTTGCGACGGTAAGCAAGCATCTGGCGATCTTAAAGGCTAATCAGCTGACCTTGGCTAAAAATGTAATAGCAGCTGTAAAAATTTTGGACGCTGAGCGCGAACTAAGCTATGCACAGCCTGGTCAGCCCACCAGCGAAAATGTTGATGGCCTGTTGTATAACGGATTTTTTGCGCCTGGCGACAAGCAGCTCATGAGCGCCGTTCGAGCTGCCGCGCCGGATGATATTGCTGACCTGGCTGCAAAACTATCTGACGCCCGTTTGCGACAGATGGCACCACTCTATAAAGCTCGTAACTTCCCGCAATCATTAACGCTCGAGGAACGCCAAGCATGGGAAGAGCACCTGGCAGCCCAGCTGCTTGGGAACGGTTCTGGCGGTGGTTTAGCGGCGTTCTTTGCAAAGCTCCAGGAGCTCGCAGCTGGCAAGCTCACTAGCCAACAAGAATATATCATTGAAGAACTACAACTATATGGCGAATCGATTATGCCGAGCGATATTAGCGAACAGTAAGCGTCAGGGTGTTTTCGTTGTCACCAATGGTGGGTTGTAGCATGGGGTTGGCGAGCTGATGATTACGGCGAAGACGCATCCAAGCAAACAATACGATGGCTACGGCGACTAGCTCGGCCCACATCGTAAAAGTAATTGTAATACTGGTGCCTGGAATCTGGCCCAAGACGAAGAAATTATACATTCCGCCACTCCCTTAATTTAGTTTGAATTATACATCTATTTGCGTTAACGTCAAACATAATTTCTAAAATGGTAATGCTTAACGTAATCTAATTACAATCGCTGTAGCCTAGACACTAGAAAAAACTGCTGTTTTTAGGTATAATGAACCGATTCTGGGGAGGATTATGGCAGACGAAATTGTAGTTAAAGGTGCGCGCGAACATAATTTGAAGAATGTTGACGTTACGATTCCTCGTAACCAGCTGGTAGTGATTACCGGCTTGTCAGGTTCGGGCAAATCTTCGCTGGCTTTTGATACGATTTATGCCGAAGGTCAGCGTCGCTATGTTGAATCGCTTAGCTCCTACGCCCGTCAATTCTTAGGACTTATGGAAAAACCCGATGTCGACCAAATTGACGGTTTAAGCCCGGCTATCTCAATCGACCAAAAATCCACTTCTCGCAACCCTCGTTCCACGGTCGCAACCGTTACCGAAATTTATGATTACTTACGATTGCTTTATGCCCGTATCGGCATTCCACACTGTCCCGTGGATGGTACACCCGTTGAGCGTCAGACATCCACCGGCATCGTTGACCAAGTAGTGGCTACCACGAGCGGGAAGCGCATTATGGTCTTGGCGCCTGTCGTCATTGATAAGAAAGGTGCTTTTGAGCACATTCCGGAGCAGTACCAGCGCGCCGGTTTTGCCCGTGCGCGCGTTGATAGCGTGGTGTACGCACTTGATGAATTTCCGACACTCGATAAAGCTAAACGCCACCGCATAGAGGTTGTCGTAGACCGGTTAGTGAATGATGATGAAAGTCGCAGCCGCTTAGTGCAAAGCATCGAACAAGCCTTAGAAATTGCCGAAGGTAAAGTGGTAATTTTAGATCCAGAAACTAAGGAAGATCAAACGACCACCTTTAGCTTAATGTATGCCTGCCCGCAGCATCCCGAAATCAGCATTCCTGAACTAGAGCC
>CAYXYX010000002.1:0-2403 GCA_964469755.1 uncultured Candidatus Saccharibacteria bacterium
TTTATCGACGGGCATTACTATTTTTAGCAATAGGATTAGTAACAATAATAGCTTCAATGTTTGCTTTGCAGTACTTCCGATCAATCATCCCTCGCACAGGCCATTTAACGCTCGGGGTCTCCCTCATGACTACTTACTTAATATACGCGGTGAATGCCCTCGGCTGTGTACTAGTCATTATTGGCGCCCATCGACTAAAGCGAATTGAGGAAGTCTAACATGAACGTTTACAGTCCATCACTTTACGATCAGGTGGTGCGAATTACTCATGTATATTTAGGGCCAGCTGCCGATCGTTTCATTGCTAGACAAGTGCAGAACCATTTACATAAGGACCCCGAAGACTTGTCCCAAGCAGATCTGCTCAAACTCATCGATTGGGTTCAAGTTGCCGTTTCATTGATAACCGAAGACAGTACTGTTATTGAGGAGTATATAAGTCGTCTTAGAAAGCTGGCTGGCGAGGAGTATAACCATGACACAAAGTGAGTCCCGAACCCCTATAGCATCACTCAATCTAGAAGAACAACGCGTACTTGCCGAAGCATTATTTACGAGCATTGGGGACGGTGCCATTGCTACAGACGAATTCGGTAAAATCACCCGTATCAACCCAACGGCACTACGATTACTCGGCTTTACCGAACGCGAAATGATCGGCGCTTGGTTCCCTAAAAAAATTGTCAGCCTGCATGAGGACGGAACACCAGTTAGCCTGATAGATCGGCCAATAACGCGTGCGTTTCTAACCGGAAAAACAGTAGCCGAAAAGACCTATTATCACAAAAAGAACGGCCAAACTATGCCGGTAGCAATGACCGTGTCGCCAATCATGCTACAGGGCAAACCTGTTGGTGCTATCGAGGTCTTCCGAGATGTCACTATCGAATACGAAATCGACCGCATGAAAAGTGACTTTATATCACTAGCTTCACACCAGCTTCGCACGCCGCTTTCGGCGATTAAGACATATTCACATATGATTGTCGACGGCTATATGGGCGAAATTAGCGAAGCCCAGAGTAAATCTCTGCACACTATTATCGCGGCAACCAACCGTATGAATGAACTAATCTCTACGCTACTCAACATTACTCGAATCGAGAGTGGCAATGTAACAATTTCTCCTAAGCCAGTCAATGTCACCAATCTCGTAGAGGAGGTCATAAAGGAGCACAGCTTGGCTGCCGACGACAAAGAACTAACAGTATCTTTCCAGTCGAGTCCAAAAGTCCTGCCAACACTGTTCACCGACGCGCTTCTTCTAAAAGAAGTGCTCTCTAACCTCATATCTAACGCAATAAAGTACACACCCCAATCCGGGAAAGTTAACATTTCTATAAAAAATCGCCGTTTTGACATGCTATTTGTTATAACAGATACGGGCATGGGTATCCCACGCTATTCGCAAGACCAAATATTTACCAAATTTTTTAGAGCCCACAACGTAGTTAAACAAGAAACCAGTGGCACTGGGCTGGGATTATACTTAGTCAAGGGGTTAGTTGACGCGCTAGGCGGGAAGATTTGGTTCGAAAGCAAAGAAAATCAAGGCACAAATTTTTACGTAACACTCAATAAGTCGAATCCCGTGAAAGCCGAATCACGAACGGAGAATCACTAATGTTAAAATTCTTATTTGTATTGTTGCATCATATGTCATACTACTTATATAACCTAAACCGAGGCCAAAGATGGCAAATATACTAGTCGTCGAAGACGACAAAGATCTAAATAACGCCTACAAGATAATCCTTGAAAGCGAAAACCACACCGTCGTGTCCGCTTTCAATGGCAAAGACGCGCTGAAGGCCGTCGAAACATTTACGCCCGACCTCATCTTACTGGATTTGCTCATGCCAATTATGGGCGGCCTAGAATTTTTGCAACATTATGATCTCGCTAAAAAACATCCTGGAGTTAAAGTACTCATTTTTACAAATATGGAAAACTCTCCAGAAGTTACCGAAGCCTACAATCTTGGTGCTGCACGCTGCATTATCAAATCCTGGACAGCCCCCCAAAACTTGGCCCGTGTTATTAGCGATACGCTCGAAGAGCGCACGCTTAAACCGAGCAAATAATTTTTAGTCTTTTAGTTCTAATTCAGCAATATACTGGTCGTTGAGCAAGCTAGCTAGCTTATCGAGCCGGATCTGATACGGAGTGTGTTTACCATACGATATAATCCCAAGGTGTTTAAGCTTATTAAGCTCTGTTGCGGCAGTCTCGCGCGTTAAACCAGTTAAATTGGCGAAGTCCTGATGAGTCAAATTCAGCGAAATTTCGACTAATTGTGGAGTCTTGCGAATGCCATGACTCAAAGCAAGATAATGCAATGTGTAAATGCCCGAGAGTGTTGAAGAGCATTCAAGCGCATTGATTTTGCCAGGTGGTCAACCA
>CAYXYX010000002.1:2503-26445 GCA_964469755.1 uncultured Candidatus Saccharibacteria bacterium
GCCCGAGAGTGTTGAAGAGCATTCAAGCGCATTGATTTTGCCAGGTGGTCAACCACGTAACGCTCTAGTTCAGCAAACATGATTTCTGGGTTACCTTTAATGAAAGTAACATAATCTTCACGGGGAACGTTAAAAATAGAAACTTCGCTAGTGAATGCTTCGTAATAATACACGGCACTTGGTGTTTTACCATAAGCTTAAGCGCCAGGGAAGGTGTCTAAGTTAGAATAAAAGCCCACCGGTTTTTCGTCACCGTTTACACTCAGATTATAAGCTTTTACGACACCGGTTTTAACCACGAAGGCACAACGAGGCGCCTCGCCTTGGAAGATAATAATTTCACCTTTTTTGAACGTTTTTAAAGGATATTTATCCAAAAACTGTTCAAATAGTTCGTCTGTTGTATCTGCCATCCTATTCAAGTGTACACGGTTCAGCTACGGCTGAACAGACCGATTTAAGGGGTACGTCGCTTGTTATCAAATTTTGCATAGAACTTCTGCAGGCGCTGTCTGTGATTCTTGTCATATGTACGCATCAACTTGCTGTAATCGTTCATAACCCCTCCTAGTAGCACTATATTAACCCAATAAAGGCTGTTCTAGCTGTAAGGAAGTTAACAATAGCTACTGAGTTTTGGTAGCAGGTTTAGGCACGCGATCAGTACCAAGTATGACTATGAAATCTGCTTTGTATTTCGTGCCAAATGGATTAACCGTCGTGACTGTACTGCCTGGCATAGAAGTTTTAAGGGCGGCCAAGGTGCCGGGCTTTTTACCACCTGTAACATCAATTATCCGCGTAGTGGTATACGTGCTACTGTCGGCGGTGGCTACACTATCAACTGTAATACTTTTTGCTTCTAGCAAATCCGACTGTCGCGCTGCAAGCCCAGATGTTGCCGTTCCATTGAGTAGGACGATTTTGGCATTTTCACGAACAACGGGATTATTAGAGCTAATACGCTTTAAATATTGCTGGATATCATCGTAGTCGTCAACGCCGGCCGCCGGTATAAGGGCCGATTCTCCGCGGGATGTACGATAATTATCCAACAAATTAACACCGTCAGCATTATTGAGGCCGACGGATTGGATGCTTGCGGCATTGATGCCTTTGGTAATGTCGTACAATCGGCGAACATCCCCTAGGTTAAAATCAGTTTTTACATTCGCTCCGACTGCATCAAATAGCTTGCCTAGCTTAACGGGGTTAGTTATTACGCCAGCAGTTGTGGCCTTACTACGAAGCGCCAAAATTAACTGTCGCTGATTTGCCGTACGATCAAAGTCACTGTTCGCAAAGCCATAAGAACCCTTAGCATCACCGCGAGCTCGGGCTAAATCAAGTGCCTGTTGTCCGTTCAAATGCTGCCGGCCGTTGGCTAGCTTAACGAGTATGCCGTGGGTCGCATAGTCCTTGCTAGGATCATACAGGCCGCGCTTATCAGAGCTAGCAACGACAATATCCACACCACCAACACTGTTCGTCGCATCACGTAGGGCGTTATAGTTAACCAGGGCGTGGTATTGAGTTGTCACACCCAAATCTCGTTGAATAATCTTTTGCAATAAACCCATCCCGCCGTCAGCATAGCCGTTTTGGCTAAACTTTTCTTTTTCGCCAATAGGGTAGGCCGTGTTAATTTTTTGATGACCGTGCCCAGGGATATTGACGTATAAGTCACGGGGAATACTCAGCATATAGGCCGTATGGTTCCTCGTGTTGACGCTTAAAATCATAATTGAATCAGTTAAAGTACCACCTTGGTGTCCTGGGTCATCTGCTGAGTTACCTGCCAGTAGAATGTTAACCCGCCCGGTTGATTCGCCATCGAGCTTACTACTGGTAAGCGCACTAAAAACATTAACACCAAACAAACGGTGAGCATTATAGGCGAACTTAAAGCCAAGATAGCCTACGGTTAGCAGGGCAATAGCTAAAAACACTAGAAACACTCGTTTTATGCTAAACCCACCCCAGAATCGTGACCAACGGCTTGATGTACGAGGCGGCTTTGGTGGCACAAAACCACTAACCGGTTGTTTAGCGCTGGCGGAATAGGTGCTCAGAGTCATGCCAACAGATGGAAAGCCCGCCTGAGAAGCGGATTTTGTTGATCGTTTAGGGGGAGCAACGTCGAACTGCTGCGGTCGGGGAGTCCCGCGCGACCGGCGGTACGACGATGGTTGAATTTTTGCCATTAGCATCCATTATACCTGAATCTAGATGAGATTGAGCTGTGACTACAGCTATTTTTCATACTGACCGGTATACTAGTGGTTATGCGCATTCTTGTTATTGAAGATGAACTGAAAATTGCTGGCGCAATAAAACGCGGCCTTGAGCTTAACGGTTTCGCCGTTGACGTTGTACATGATGCTGACACCGGATTGAGCTATGCTATTGATCCCGATTACGATGCGATTATTTTAGATCGTATGCTCCCTGGCAGCTTTGACGGTGTCAGTCTAGCGAAGCAGGCGCGAGAAGCTGGTCAAACCGCTCCTATCTTAATGCTGACTGCCCGCGGGAGCGTTACCGATAAAGTCGAAGGCCTTAATAGCGGTGCCGACGATTACTTAGTAAAACCTTTTTCGTTTGCTGAACTGGTTGCTCGCATCCAGGCACTGCTACGACGCCCGACTATCACCACCGGCCCAAAGCTAACCTGCGATGACCTAGAGCTCGACCCCAGTACATTTGCTGTCCGCCGGGGTGACACACCAATATCACTTTCACAAAAAGAATTTTCTCTACTAGAATACTTAATCCGCAATCAGGGTCAAATTATTACCAAAGACATGATCATAACCCATGTATGGAACGAGGACTCGCTGATTTTGCCTAATACCGTCGAAGTCTACATTGGCTACTTACGCACCAAAATAGACCGGCCGTTCCCTGATTCTAAGCAATTACTGCAAACAAAGCGCGGCTTTGGGTACGTGTTAGGGTAGGCAATGTTCCGTTCGGCCACCTTTAAACTAACAACATACTATCTGTTAATCATCGGTGTCATCAGCATCGGGTTTAGCACCGTTTTATACCAAGTAGCCGCCAATGATCTTGCTGTCAGCCTTAATCGACAAACACAGCGTATATCTGATCATTTTCCTGTATTTACGAACAGTCCCTACCTGCGTAATGGCACCGAAATGACGCTTGGCAAGCAGCATCTGCTTGGCCGACTAATAGTATTTAATCTTGTCGTATTAGTACTAGCAGGTTTTGCCAGCTACGCATTGGCCCGGCGCACGTTGCAGCCAATAGAAGATGCCCACGAGCGTCAAAAACGCTTTACGGCCGATGTTTCTCACGAGCTACGAACACCACTCACAGCCCTTAAAATGGAGTCAGAAGTCGCCTTAATGGACCCAGCGGCAACCAAGCAACAACTCAGCCATGTAATTAAGAGTAATGTTGAGGAGGCCGAAAAGCTGACCAACTTAGTAACCAACCTTTTGGTACTTAGCCAGCTAGATGATGCTGAATCATCAAAATTACAAGGTACGCTTCAATTACCAGAATTACTCAAGGCAGCAATCGACCAAGTGAGCCCTCTCGCCCAAAACCGCAATATCACTCTAAAAGCAGACATTCAGCCCGAAGTACCCGTTACAGGGGAACCAGCCACCCTGACACAGTTATTTGTTATTCTTCTCGATAACGCAGTAAAGTATAGCCCTGACGGCTCCTCGGTAAGTATTGCGGCTACCACTGAACAGGGCTTAGCAACCGTAACCATTCAGGACAGCGGTATGGGTATAGCAAAAACCGATCTGGATCACGTGTTTGAACGCTTTTACCGCGCCGATAGTGCCCGCGCAACTCAATCAAGCGGCGGATTTGGTCTGGGGTTATCAATTGCGCAGATGATTGCCGACGCCCACGGTGCCAGCGTCACACTTGCTAGTCAACCAAAGAAGGGTACAACGGCAACCGTAGTTATCCCAATAGCCATCGATAAGACTAAGCCAGCAGCGGACCAACCGAAAGCATAGCCGACATGCTCAGCATGACTATGAGCGAAAACAAAAACACCTGCTTACCCCATACATCACTCGAGGCAGATGAATAACTCCTAACCGCTCTAGTGAGCCACACCACACCAACAGCACAGAGCACTATTCCCGCAATAATGCCTGTGTAGCCTAGGATTAGTAGCAGCGCACTAATCACAATAAATAGCCCTATGTATACCAATGTCTGAATCTTGGTACTGCGTGCACCATAGACTACTGGCATGACCGGTATATTCGCCGCTGCGTAATCCTTTTGACGGTACAGCGCAATACCGTAAAAGTGCCCCATCTGCCAAGCTACCATTAACATGAAGAGCAGCCACGCCACCATGGTAAGTTGCCCCGTAAACGCCGTGTAGCCCGCCATGAGCGGTATAGCTCCCGAAACACAGCCAACTAGCGTGCCATGAACTGTTTTACGCTTGGCTAGACCATACAAAACGACGTAATCAACAAAGGCCACTATTGTTAAAATAACGGTCAGGCGGTTTTGCGTGAGTACTAGTAACAGCAGCCCCAATATAGATGCTACACTGGCAAACGTCAGTGCTGCCCGAGGGCTCAGCGCGCCGGTAACGAGGCTCCGCGACTTGGTTCGTTTCATGTGGGCATCAATGCCGCGATCCAAATAGTTATTAAACGCGCAGGCGCCAGCAATCAACATGGATAGACCTACCAGCAGGCCAAAAACTGTCAGCCATACAATATGGAATCGTGACGCAAACAGATAACCTGCAGCGGCAGTAATTACATTCGCATAAATAATGCCGGGCTTTGAAAGAACGTAGTAAGGTAATACGGCGCGCTTAAAGTCCATCCTGACCCTTTACGTATTCTTGCTCTTGGGCAGGGGAATGCATCATGCGATAGTTCAAATTATCCATAATCCACCACGAGCCACCGACGATAATCACGACTATTGCCAACATTAAACTGAACACTGCTAACTTCCATCTCGGCTTAAATTCCTGACCAAGGTGCAAAAACAATACTAATTGCACCGTGCATTGCACTCCAGCCAACAGGGCTATAAGGGCAATTGCCCAGTGGGGTGAAAAACTATTGTTGGTTGCTACAAAATATGCAATGAGCGACAAAAAGAGCGATGACACAAAGCCAATAGTATAACTTCGGATACTGCCGTGCGCTGGACTGAACTCACTCACCATAACGGGTTTGTTGCTACTCATAGTAAGCCGCTCCACAGGTAGACAATACTAAATATGAATATCCAAACCACATCTAGGAAGTGCCAAAAAATACTAAACAGGGTTAGGCGCTTAACGGCCGAACCGCCAAAGCCTTTACGCCATAGTTGAGTGAATAGTACAGTGAGCCAGATCAACCCAACACATATGTGCAGCCCATGGGTCGCCACCAGTGTAAAGTATGCCGACAAAAATCCACTGCGCTGCCAGTTATTACCTTCGGCGGCTAAGGTGTGAAATTCGCTGAGTTCCATGCCAACAAAGATCAAACCAAGTGCAAAAGTGGCCAGCAACAAATACTTTACAAGTTTGTGGTTACGCTGCTGCAGGGCAATCATCGCCAAGCCGCAGGTGAAACTGCTCGTCAATAAAATAAGCGTTTCGACTAAAGCGTAGGGTAGGCTAAAAATTTCCGCGCCAGTTGGACCACCATTTGTACCAGTACGCATGACAGCATAGGTTGCGAATAAAGCAGCAAACAGTACACAGTCGGTCATTAGGTATATCCAAAAGCCAAGCACCGTGCGGTTGGCGCCGGCGGCCCGTTCGGCATGTTTAGCTAAAGTCGCATCAGTCACGGATGTCATGCGTGTGCTCCCTGTATTCGCGCAGCTTCAAGCTTAGCTACCTGTTTAGCTGTCAGAGTATGTTCGGTATTTGTGTTTTGCGAACGCACTATAAGCACGACTATAACGCCTATACAACCTACAGCCACCAGCCACCAAACATGCCAAATCATGGCAAAAGCTAACATAAAGGCAAATAGGCCAATAATCAGGCCTACACTAGTGTTACGAGGCATAGTTATAGCTTCAAATTCTGGCTGCGGCTGTTCTTTACGAGCATGTTTTTGTACCCAAAAAGCATCGCGGTCTGTAACGGTTGGAATGATGGCAAAATTATACGCTGGGACCGGGCCGGGAATTGACCATTCGAGCGTACGACCATTCCATGGGTCGCCAGTCAGATCACGGTTCTTATTGCGCTGCACAATACTGATCACCAATTGCAAAATCTGAAAACCAACACCGGCTAAAATAACCAGTGCCCCAATACCGGCCACTATAAATAGCTGCTGCCAACCAAGCGACGAATCATAATGATCAAGCCGTCGCGTAGCACCCATAAATCCAAGAACATACAGGGGCGTAAATGCTAACACAAAGCCACTTACCCAACACCAAAAGGCATAGCGACCAAGCCGTTCATTAAGCTTAAATCCGAATATTCGCGGGAACCAGTAGGTCAGACCAGCAAAAAAGCCAAACACCACACCACCGACGATCATCATGTGGAAGTGCGCAACCAGGAATAAGCTGTTATGCAGCTGGAAATCAACCGGTGGAATCGCCATTAACACCCCAGCCATGCCGCCAATCGTGAATATGACTACAAAACCCATAAACCAGAGCATTGGCGTGCCAAAATGAATTCGCCCGCGGTACATTGTGAACAGCCAGTTGAACAATTTAACACCGGTCGGCACAGCAATAATCATGGTCATAATGCCAAAGAAGGCGTTCACATTCGCGCCGGCACCCATGGTAAAGAAGTGGTGCAGCCATACAATGAATGACAACAGCACAATTGCGGCAATAGCCCACACCATCGACACATAACCAAACAGTCGCTTGCGCGAAAAGGTCGCCACAATCTCCGAATAAATACCAAAGGCCGGCAAAATCAAAATGTATACCTCGGGGTGCCCCCACGCCCATATCAAGTTAACGTACATCATCGGATTACCACCACCCGTCGCCGTAAAGAAGTGCATGCCTAAACTTCTATCAAGCGCCAACAATGTTAGGGTGACGGTCAATATTGGGAAGGCAAAGGCCACTAGCGCCATGCTACCCAGCACGCTCCACACAAACATTGGCATACGCATCAGGTTCATGCCCGGTGCCCGCATTGTTAAGATCGTAGTTATAAAATTAATTGCCCCTAGCAAGCTGCCAATACCGGCAATTTGCAAACTCCAAATCCAGTAATCCACGCCTGTTCCGGGGCTATAACGGAGTTCACTTAGAGGCGGGTAAGCCAACCAGCCGGCGGCCGAAAATTCACCAAACACCAACGACAAATTAACTAATGCCATACCTCCAAAGAATAGCCAGAAACTCATGGCATTTAGAACAGGGAAGGCCACATCACGAGAGCCAATCTGCAAGGGAACAATGAGGTTAATAATGCCAAACATGAGTCCCATGGCCACGAAAAAGATCATGATAGTGCCGTGGGCCGAAAATATTTGCTGAAAATGATACGAATCAACAATGCCATGCGATGCACCAACACTGGTCGCCTGCTGGGTGCGAATAAGTAGGACGTCCGAGAATCCGCGAAGCAACATGGCTAGTGAGACCAAAATATACATAATCCCAATGCGCTTCGGGTCTACCGTTGTTAGCCATTCTTTATAAAGCCACTTCCAGCGACGCGTGACGCTTAACACAAGTACAACTAACAAACCGACGCCAACTATCGAGCTGGCGCCAAACATCGTCATGATGTCTTGAGGCAGGGCATCCGGCGTCATGCGCCCAAGTAAGCCAGCAAACAACTGCATTACATACCCTCCAAGGTCGAATTATTTTGATGCGTGTTCATATACTTGTTAATGATTCTATCGTATAAATCAGCGTCTGGCTTGCCGTAGGTCTTGATTTCGACATCACGGCGACCTAATGCAGCAACAGCCGTGTACTGTTTGTAAGACAAAGGGAGCCCTACGCTGGCAACTTTAGTCCAGTTGTTAAACTGGGCTTCATTAGTAGCAATTGCCTTAAAACGCATGTCAGAAAAACCGCGCCCACTCAAGTTCGCCGATGACCCATTAAACACTCCCATTCGGTCGGCCATTAAATTAAGCTGGGTGCTCATACCCGGCATGGCATATATTTGACCGCCGAGCTGCGGAATCCAAAAGGAATTCATAGGTGCATCGGCCGTAATATCGAACTTAACAGGTGTATTAACAGGCAAATACATTTTGTCTATGCTAGCCATTTTTTGCTCAGGGTAAATAAATAACCAATGCCAGTTGAGCGCCACCACCTGCACATTAAGCGCTTTGTGAGTCGAAGCAATCGGCCGATACGGATCGTACTTGTAGCTACTATGCCAAGTCATAACTGCTAAAATCGCAATTAACACTGATGGTATCAGCCACCAGGTAGTTTCGGCAGCGCGGCTGCGATCCCAATTTGGGCTAAAAGTAGCTTTTTTGTTTGATTCACGGTACCGCCAGGCGATAGCGAAGGTCATTACCAATACCGGAATAACGACAAGTAACATCAGCAAGAAGGCAATAATGAGCAGTTGTTTTTCACCTGCGGCAATTGGCCCAGCCGGCTGAAGTACCGGTATTGGATAGCTCGCTAAAAACCGCCCGATAATCGCAAACAATATCACTGCACTCACTATTGCAGCGACTATTCTACCTCGGTTAGATTTCTTTTTTTTAGCACCCGCCATGCGTTCCCTCGAACAGTAGTTTCACTGCTATTTTGCTTACGCTAATTGTAGCACGGGGTGACTAAAAATGATCGCGAATATGTGAGTAGCTATAGTCCCAATCGGCATCAGATTTTTTATGAGGATTACAGATGTTCAGCGGATCCATGATCGTTTTTACGTCACGAAACAAGCCATACACTTGTTTTCCAAACTGTCGCTCCAGCCATGGACCGCGCACCAACCCATCATTATGCTCACCAGATAACGATCCATGATAGCGCATCACCAGTTCATTAACTTCTTTCATGGCTGGAAGTAGTTTTTTCTTTTCGACTTCGTCTTCTAGTTTCATTAAGGGAATTATGTGAAAGTTGCCGTCACCCATATGACCGGCCACAGTGGCAAATAATTTGTACTTTTTGATAATTTTTTGCAATTTTGGTAGGAACTGCGGCAAATACTTCGGCTGCACAATCAAATCATCAATAAATGGCGCCGTGTGCTTATCTTTAACTTTACTGCGCAATAGTTGAAAGCTCTGGCGACGCATAACCCAAAATTTTTCGGATTTCCCCTCAGTTGCGTCCTCTTCAAACCCGTTAATCTCATAGCGAGCGCGGTGTTTTCCCAAATCACGATGAAGGGCGTGCACTTTTTTACGCACTTCTTCCTCGGTATCCCCATTAAATTCAACCATCAGGATTAACTTTGGAATTCCGTGCAATAGCTGGAGGCCATCCGGGATGAGAGAAAATAACAGATGTATAAAACGTTTTGTGCCTAGCATTTTTAAAAAGCTTGGCATAAAGCGAATCGATAACCACAGTGTTTGATCGTCAAATGACTCAAACGTAGCCGGCTTATGGGTTAGAACTTTAGGTATAAGTTCGCCCAGATCGTTCATATTTTTTAGGAACAGTACAAGCAAGCCTGAATGCGGCCGATGGGGGACTAGTTTAAAAGTAATATCGGTCACAAAACCAAGCGTACCTTCTGAACCGACAATCAGCTTTGTAAGGTCAAAAACACCGGCTTCACGGTCCCAAACTTCCCACAAGTTATAACCCATGGAATTTTTGCTGACTTTTGGCTTAGCAGCTTTAATCACGTCATAGTTTTTTTCGCAAAGTTCATACAATTGCTTGTACACTTGGCCTTCAAAATCGTCTTGCTTCATTTTTAGATCAAGCTCGGCCTTCGTGATCGGCGTAACCGTTCTCTCGATGCCATCCGAAAACACAACTTTAAGTGACGCAATGAAGTCTTTGGTTTTACCATATTCTAAGGATTTTTCACCGCCAGCATTGTTGGCGACCATACCACCAACCGTCGCCAAATCACGGCTAGCCGGGTACGTAGGCATTAGCGACCCATGTTGCAGGGTGCGTGGCTCAAAATCTCGGTAATAAACGCCTGGTTGAGTACGGGCGTGGGTGCGAGTAACTTCTTCGACTTTATTAAAATAGCGGGCAAAGTCCATAATAATCGAATCATTAATAGCGCCACCGGACATGTCGGTACCACCAGAACGCACCGTTAAAGACAGGGCGGGGTCGGTTTTTTTATGCTCGCCAACGAACTGCACCAAACGCTCAACATCCTTATAGTCCTTGGGGTAGACGACTAGTTTTGGTTTAACTTCAAACAGTGATGCATCGTGGCTATAAGTTTCGAGCGTCGTGGCAGTATCATCCACATCGCCAGTAAACTTGGTTTTGGCGAGAGCAGTTTTAATATTTTCCATACTTCTTAAGCTTACTGGGTAGACTGTTTGCTTGCAAGCAAAGCAACTGTTGATTACACTTATGGTAAATGAAAAAAGAAAAATTACTAATTGTCGGGGGCGGATTTGCTGGTGTAAAAGCCGCTTTGGAGCTCGCCGACGATAATCGCTTCGAAATCATTCTATTAACCGAGCACAGCGGCTTCCGTTATTATCCAACGTTATACCACGCTGCTACTGGCGGTAAGCGAGCGAACGCCATAATCCCATTCGAAACATTATTCGGCGACAAAGCCGTAAATGTCATTATTGGCACGGCGACTGAACTCGACCGCAAAGCCAAAACGGTAGCAACAGCCAAAGGCGAATTATACGCCTATGACACGCTGATTTTAGCACTTGGCGTCGTCACCAATTACTTTGGTATTCCTGGTTTGGCTGAATATTCGTACGGGATAAAATCGATTGAACAAGTTGAACGGCTCAAAAACCATTTACATCAACAATTGATAGATGAGCATAAGCCCGATTTACGTTATGTAATTATTGGCGGCGGCCCAACTGGAATAGAACTAGCCGGCGCATTGCCACAATACATTAAGAAATTAATGAAAACACATGGCATCCGCGGTAGATCTATTCATATTGATTTAGTTGAAGCTGCACCTCGATTAATGCCACGATCTCCTCGCGACGTTTCGCGCCTGATTAGCCGGCGCTTGCGTCGCCTTGGCGTTGCGGTTCACACCGGCAAAGTTGTACAGGGCCAAACTGCCGACAGCTTAAGTGTCAGCGGTAAGCCGCTGCAAAGCCACACTGTTATTTGGACAGCCGGCGTTACCAATAACCCATTTTTTACGACCAATAAATTTGTGATCATGAACCGCGGCAAGGTCGCCACGGACATTTATTTGCAGGCCGAAGAAAACATTTTTGTGCTGGGCGATAATGCCAACACGCCGTACAGCGGTATGGCTCAAACCGCCATTAACGATGGTGAATTCGTGGCCCACAACCTAAAACGACGGGCTGACGGTAAGAACTTTAAGAGCTACGAGGCCAAAGAGCCTTGGAGCGTTATTCCTGCCGGATCTCGTTGGGCGGCTGCTAGCCATGGCGGTTTTCGAACCTACGGCATTTTAGGCTGGCTACTCCGTCAAGGCGCCGATGTAATTGGCTTTCACGACTACGAACCATGGCAACAAGCCGGCAAACAGTGGTTGACCGAATTTGGCGGTGAAGAGTCCTGCCAAATTTGCGCTACAGCTCTAGCCGAATAAAAACCTCCCCACAGAGCCCCCGAACAGCTACAATAGAGCTATGACAACTTACAAAGAGGCTTATAACTCCCTAAACGAGCGCCAACGGCAGGCCGTGGACCAGATTGATGGACCACTTTTGGTACTTGCCGGTCCTGGAACCGGTAAAACACAGCTGCTCAGTACCCGTGCCGCCCACATTGCCGCGCTCGGCAATGCTAGCCCAAATAACATTCTTTGCTTAACCTACACCGAAACTGGTGCTGCCGAAATGCGACAGCGCCTCGGGGCTGTAATGGGTGCTGCCGGTGGTGATATTGCCGTCCACACTTTTCACAGTTTTGGCAGCCTACTGATTAGCCAATACCCCGAAAAATTCAGCGCAATTCGCTCCCTAAAACCACTCGATGATCTTGAGCGTTACCGCTTATTCGAATCACTACTCGCCAAGCTTCCACTTCGGCACGCGCTAGCTATTCGTGATGCCGATGAGCGGTTCATAAGGCAAGGCAACGTTGTCGAAGCAATTCGCGTATTTAAACAGGCGGGTCTATCGCCATCCGATGCTCGTACAATTCTAAAATCCAACCAAAAAGATTACGAAACTATGCAGCCATTACTGGATGAAATTTTTGGTACAACACTGAGTGCTAAACGGCTGCCAGCGATTATTGACGCCACTGCAGCCTACGAAGCAAAATTTGTTCCCGGCAGCTACGGTGCGCTTTTACTCATAAGCCTCGCCCAGGCCATAGATGATTCCACCGAACTCGGAAAAACTGCACCGCTTGGGAGCTGGCGAACTAGTCATATGCAAGTTCAAGAAGGCAAAAAAGTATTAAAAAGCTCTGCCCGGCACGCAGCATTACTCGACGTTATCAAACTATACGAACAATATCAAAAGGCGATTACTGATGACGGTCGTTACGATTACGAAGACATGGTGCTATGGGCCGCCAAAGCTCTACAAAACGACGAAGACCTGCGCCTAGAAGTCGCCGAACGCTATCAATACATTATGGTCGACGAATACCAGGATACCAACGGCGCCCAAAATCAGCTCCTCGATGCCATATTGTCAGCTAACCCCGTGAACAGCCCGAACATTATGGTCGTGGGGGATGATGACCAGGCTATTATGCGCTTTCAAGGTGCTGAACTGTCAGGGCTGCTCGCTTTTGTGGAGCGCTATGATCCAGCAATAATCACCCTGCAGGACAACTACCGTTCGAGTCAACAAATTTTGAATGCCAGCCGCCAAATTATTACGCAGACCGATGAACGACTAGAGTCAGCATTACCAGATATGCAGCTTAGTAAAGTACTGCGAGCTCAAAATGAGCCGACTAAGACTGTTCTAGAGCACCAGCTATACGATTCCGAAACTGCTCAGTATCAAGGCGTAGCCGAGCATATTAAAACCCTAATAAATGACGGAGTGCCACTGAGTGACATTGCTGTTATCGGCCGCAAACACAAAGAATTAACTGCTTTTACGCAGCACATGCAGTCGGTTAATATTTCCGTCAATTATGATCGCCGCGAAAACATTTTGCACGACGAACGCATCGACGCCTTGCTACGTCTAGCCACCTATTTGGAAGCCCTCGGCAGTCATCCTAAAAGAGCAGACCAGCTTTTACCGGGCGTCTTGCAAGCCAGCTATTGGGACGTTTCGGCACTGGAAGTGTACCAGTTGGCCACCCAGGCACGCGTAGCCAAACAAAGTTGGCTCGACACCATGCTCGCCAACGACGATCCGAGCTGGCAGGCGCGCGCTGAATGGCTCATAACCGCAGCTCGGCGCATTCAAACGCTCAACTTTACCTCAGCGCTAGATGTGCTAATCGGGCGAACGCCATTAGAAAACATAGCGCTACAAAATGCGCCATTCGCAAGCTATTTAAATCCCGAACAGCCCGAAAGCTACATTAGCCTATTTAGCCACCTGCTCAAGCTGCGCTCAGCCGTGCTCAGCGCCCGACCGAACGCCACGAGCCTAGCCGACATGCTCGAAACGGTGGCTGATTACCGCCGCAGTCAAATTCAGCTCGTAGATGATAACCCTCTACTACGCGGCGACAACCAAGGTGTTACCTTACTGAGCGCGCACGGCGCCAAGGGCAGGGAATTCAAGCACGTGGTTGTGTTGTCGGCAGTCGACACGGTATGGGGCAATCGAGCTCGCGGTCATAACCAACGAATTCATTTGCCCGAAAACTTACCGTTATACCCGGCCGGCGACACACAGAGCGACCGCCTAAGATTACTGTACGTCGCCATGACCCGTGCCAAATCACACTTACTACTAACCAGCTATGCCCAGACCGACAACGGCAAACCGGTTGTACCACTTGGATATCTGCAGCTTGAAGAATCAGGTGAAACCTGGTGGCAATCCACACAAGTCAAACTTGATTCAGCAGACGCCGCCGCAGCACTGCAAGCTGCCTGGGCACCTGCTACAAAAAAGACGCCCCGCAGCCTGAAAAGTGCCATTGCACCGCTGCTCACCAACTACCGCCTAAGCCCAACTGCTTTGCGCAGCTTTTTAGATATCTGTTACGCCGGTCCGCAGCAGTGTATAGAACAGTCAGTACTTGGCTTTCCATCATCTTACAGCGCCAGTAGCGCCCTTGGGCAAGCTGCGCACCGAACGCTTCAACAGGCCCAACAAGCCTATGTGCACGATGAACCTTTAAGCGAAACTGCTGTGCTGGAACTCTTCGACCTCGAACTTGACGCATCTGGGCTTACCAGTGCCGAGCTCAATAGTGTACGGGCGCACGGACATCAGTTCCTACCATTGTTCATCAAGCAGTTCGCGGCAACTGATTTTGGCCGTATTACTCATGTTGAGCAGCGACTAACTGCCGTGCTGCCTTTAGGCGATGTACCATTCGGAGGCGCTATTGACGCACTCGTCGACGAAGACGGACAAATAGAAGTCATTGACTACAAGTCAGGCAAGCCGCCACTACCAGAATGGCAAACCAAAGGCTTGACCGAAGGCAAAAAAATCAGCCAACACTTTTACCGACAACAACTGCTTTGCTACAAATTGCTCGTCGAAAACAGTCGTACCTACGCTGGTAAAACAGTAAAGCTGGCTGACCTGGTATTTATCGAACCGCCCGAAGCATCAACTGATTTTGTGCGCCTCAGCATTACTGACTTTGACCGCGAAGAATTAGATCGCACCGCCAAACTCATACATGCTGTATATACATGCATTCAAAATGGCGACCTACCCGATGTGAGCCAGTATAGCCCCACGCTTGCCGGCATCGAACAATTCGAAGCAGACCTTTTGGCGACATAAAAAAACTGCTCCCGAGGGAGCAGCTTAGTCCAGAGCCAAAGCTACTTATTTTTTTGTAGTCTTCTTTTTAGCAGCTGGTTTTTTAGCGGTCTTTTTTGGAGCAGCAACTGCCTTAGCTTTTGCTGGTGCCTTTACGACAGGAGCACTAACCTTTTCAGCTACTACGATTTCTTCTACAACAACGTTTTCTTCGTCATCAGAAACTGGTGCAAACAGCAAACCATATAGGTTAATGCCAATCACTGCACCAAGAACAGGTCCGAGTACGTAGGTGCCCCAGCCCATTGAGCCAAATACAGCCCATGCACGCACGCCAAAGGCAACAGCAGGGTTTACAAGGCCAACGCCTGCGCCAGCAGCTACGACAACGGCTAACGTGTAGGAAATGCCTACAAGCGCTGCACGTGCGCCAAGCGTGAAGTTAGCGCGGAATACGACTGCTGCCCAGCCAAGAGCTAGAATCAGCGCACCGATAGCTTCGGCAACCAGAATGCGGCCAGTGTAAGTGCCACCAATTGGTTGCAACGGGCTGTTAACAAAGTAAGTGTACAGACCGTATGCAGCCCACGCACCGAGCAACTGCATGATCACATACAGTACAGCGGTAACGGTGCCGATTTTACGAGCAGTCCACAGACCCAAAGTAATTGCTGGGTTGGCGTGACCGCCAGAAATGCCACCAAAAATAAATATTAACATTGCCATTACTAAACCTGCTGCAATGGCTACAAAATATGGAACACCGATTGTTGAACGTTGAACGCTCAGTACTGCTAATGTCAGTACACCGGTACCCAAAAATTCTGCTGCCAGAGCGGCGACTTTGCGTCGTCCGAACATAAGAACCTCCACTTAATTAATATGCCTATCGTACAGTTGTTAAGCGCAATTGTAAAGAGTTAGCTTTTCACAGTTCGGTGGTGGCCCATTGTTGCCAGCCGCAGAATACGTTCCCCTAAACTGACCCTGCCAATCAAACGACGATATGCGTTTCGTTGATCCTGCTCAGAAGCTTCCAGCAAAGTAACAACGCTAAAATAATCGTGAACACCTCGCAAGACCGCTTGGTCACCATCGAACATAAGGTGCGGCACAATTGATTCACAGCGCTTAGCAAAAAGCGCAACAGCAGTATTCAGGTTTTTAAATTCTGGGTCATCGTTACGAGTAAGTATCAAAACTGGTACTTTTTTAGAAGCAGTCAAATAATTATTAACGACTGTTTTTCGTTCTATATCAAAGTTGCTAATGACTGGAAGGAGGCGATCTTTAGGCCAGGCGTGCGTCAGCAGGCTACGAGCATATACTACGCCTAGATCATAGGCATCATTAACATGCACATTGTCAGTGCCTAGTCTAGCGTGATGAGCAATGATATGACCTGCGGGGTCATGCGGTGGCAGATTACGGTTAGGAATAAGCGTGTTCAGCAGCGCCGACTGATCCAGCCGTTCAATTTCGGCCATATGCTGCTGTAAAACTTCGCGGCTCAAAAGACCAATGATCTCATCACCAGGTACAGGGGAGGGAAACTCTTTGCTGCGGGCCATTGACATATGTAACATTTATTATACCATCCGAGCAGCCTATTGACATCAAGGAGTATAATATTGTGAGTAATAACACAATAAATATAGGGCTCCGTATTGATGACTAATTACGATCAACCAGATCTACTATTATTAAGTGAGGTTCAAGGAATGCACGAAGAACAAGAGGCAGCGTTAAGAAGTCGCGAGATATTCTATACGAACGTAACGCTAGAAAATAACAAAATCTTTTGCGCCGATGACTGCAACAGCGATGAACCATCATATATTCACATGTTTGGTGGCGGCGAAAACCCCGTTTACAACGTAACTGTGCTCCAAGAGGCCTATGAGCCCGGCAGCACAACTCAAGCAACTTTTGAGGGTGATACCGCTTCCATGGTGCCCGTCCTACGCGATTCTGCCAAATGCAACCCAGGCGTGCATAGTAATGAAAAATTCGAACACAACCCCACGCTAATACAGCCCAAAGCCGAAAGCGATGACGATTTTGGTTGTGCTTGGTTAAAATTACGCCAGCAACTAAGTCAGCACATTGCAGATAACGGTGTGAGGTTTATTGAACAGGCTAAGAAGCTACGTCCAGAGTTATTTACTGATAATAAGGCCGACGAATTCACCCACAAATTAATTGCCGCCCACGGTCGCATGGCCGCTAACAATGCCTACTTTTCCAACGGTCGTGCCGTAGCTAATGTTGCAGTTGAGGCAGGTGCCGCTACTATGAATGTCCGCGGCGATCACCATCCCGATGCCGTCGGTATCATCAATACTGTTCCAAACACTAGCATCACCAATAATGAAGCTAACGCCGCCGGTTTGCCCACCTATGATCACAACAGCTGGGCAACCGAACAGATATACGAGCGACTCAGTAAATTTTACCCTTACGACAAGCGCGACCTAGCGATTGCCGACTTAATTGATGCCTTAGCAACCCTAGACGTACTTGGCGTTAAGGTAGTTGCTGTTCGCCGTCCCGAAGCCGTATAATTACTTCAAAGGAGTAATGTAATGTTACAGGATTTCAAAAAATTCATTCTGCGCGGCAATACCATTGATTTAGCTGTGGCCGTAGTCGTTGGTGCAGCGTTTGGGGCGGTAGTTAACAGTATGGTCAAAGATTTGATCACTCCGTTAATTTCGGCCATTATCGGAGAACCGGATTTTTCTAGCCTCTATTTTACAATCAATGGTGCCAAATTCATGTACGGTGACTTTTTAAACGCCCTAATCACGTTTGTGATGGTTGCTACTGTCGTATTCTTCTTTATTGTGCAGCCCATGAACAAGTTAGTGGCCTTTAGTACTCGTAACAAGGCGACTGATGAGCCAAGTACTAAAAAATGTCCCGAATGCCTAAGCGAAGTGCCGGTAAAGGCCACGCGCTGTGCTCACTGCGCCATTAAACTCAAATAAAGTCCGTTCATTTCCGTTTACTGACGGAAAATTGTGTACCGTAATTTTTGCAATATAGCAAAGATGATATATATTTATAACATATATGCTATAACGCAAAAATACAAAACAACAATTTCCGCCCGTTCAAATCCAAAACCACGTTAAAATTAGCGTCGTTTATTGCGAGAACGGTGACGCTTAAGACCAGCGACCTGTAAGCGCACAGCGCTGCGGTCTACCAGGGTCTGGGCGTGTTCTAGGCTGACTTCGTCCTGAGCTTCAGCCTTAAGCTCTTGGGCACGTTCAAACGCGGCCTGGGCTTCAGCTTCGTTAATGTTATCCTCATGATCAGCTTCGTCCACAATCACGCGTAGCGTATTGTTAGCAATATCTACAACACCACCGTTTGTGGCGAACAATTCCATATTGGCGTCGTTATCTTTGGCATTGCGGCGAACAAAAATAACCCCGTTAGTAGCGGCGCTAATTAATGGCATGTGATCTTGCAGAACACCAATTTGACCGTCCATAGTCGGCAACAACACCTCATAGACGTCATCGTCAAAAATGGTGCCACTGAGGGTGATGAGTTGCAAGTGAATCATCTAAATTAGGCCTTTACGTCGCTGATTGGGCCCTTAAGGTAGAAAGCGCTTTCGGGCTTATCATCGTGCTTACCGGCCAAGATCTCTTTAAAGCCTTGAATAGTGTCTTTAAGACTGACGTACTGGCCGGAATTGCCGGTAAATTGTTCAGCTACGAAGAACGGCTGGCTCAAGAAACGCTGAATACGACGGGCACGGGCAACCGTTTGCTTGTCTTCGTCAGAAAGTTCTTCCATACCAAGAATGGCAATAATATCTTGCAAGTCCTTGTAACGCTGTAACACGCGCTGGACTTCACGAGCTACGGTGTAGTGCTCTTCGCCGACGATTTCAGGGTCAAGAATAGTACTTGAGCTGTCGAGTGGGTCTACCGCTGGGTAAATACCAATTTCGGTAAGGGCACGGTTCAATGAAATGGTCGAGTCAAGGTGAGCGAACACGTTGGCTGGAGCCGGGTCGGTAAAGTCGTCGGCAGGGACGTAGACTGCCTGCACAGAGGTAATCGATCCTTCGCGAGTCGAAGTAATACGTTCTTGCAACTGTCCCATTTCTTGGGCCAAGTTAGGCTGGTAGCCCACAGCCGATGGCAAACGACCAAGCAGGGCCGAAACCTCGGCACCGGCCTGCGTGTAACGGAAGATGTTGTCAACGAATAACAGCACATCAGAACCCTTATCACGGAAGCCCTCAGCAATGGTTAAACCACTCAAGGCCACGCGCAAACGAGCACCTGGGGGTTCGTTCATCTGGCCAAAGACCAGCGAAGTGTTTTTAAGCACGCCTGATTCTTCCATTTCGTAGTACAGGTCGTTACCTTCACGGGTACGCTCACCAACACCGGCGAAGACTGAGTAACCGGAGTGGAATTTAGCGATGTTGTTGATCAGTTCTTGAATAAGCACGGTTTTGCCCACGCCGGCACCACCAAATAGACCAACCTTACCACCCTTGGTCATAGGTGCGATCAGGTCAATAACTTTAATACCGGTCTCTAGAATTTCGACAGAGCCAGACTGGTCTTCAAGGGCAGGTGGATTACGGTGAATTGGCGCAGTCTGATCAGTTACGGCTGGTTTACCGTCAATGGCGTCACCGGTAACGTTAAACATGCGACCAAGCGTTTTGTCGCCGATTGGCACGCTAATTGGAGCGCCGGTATCGGTAACTTCGGTTCCGCGCTCGAGGCCGTCGGTAGAACCAAGTGAAATGGCGCGAACGGATGACTCACTAAGGTGCTGAGCTACTTCGAGGGTAATTTCTTTGCCATCAAGGTTGATTTTAAGGGCGTTATAAATTGCTGGCAGGTTATCGGTTGAGAACTCAACGTCAACAACCACACCCACAATCTGGGTGATCTTGCCGGTATTTAGTTTTGCTTTCGTTGCTGTTGCCATTATGATTCTCCTTCTTCGGTTGTCGGTGCTTCTGTGAGTTCTAGTGTTACGTGCTTGGTAAGTAGGTCAGGGCCGATATCTGGCCTTTTGGGGGCAACTTTTGGTCTTTCGGGACCAAGCTGACCGGTAAGGTACAGCACATCCAAGCCGCTATCATCTTGCATGCGTTCACCCATTCATAGCCTCCGCTCCACCAGTGATTTCGGCTAATTCTTGGGTAATACCAGCTTGACGAGCGGTGTTGTATTCAAGGGTGTAGTCGTCAATCAGGTCGTTGGCGTTGTCGGTGGCGTTTTTCATGGCGATCATGCGCATAGAATGCTCGCTGGCTAGGCTTTCGAGTAGGGCTTGCCACAACTGAGCTTCCACTAAACGAGTGGTGGCTTGATCAACAACCGTTTCGAGGTCAGGTTCAAATTCGGCAATCTGGACTTTTACGTCAGATTTTAGTGGTTTTGCAGGTAGCAGTTGCAACGCTTCGGCTTCTTGCACCAGGTTGGACTTAAATTCAGTATAAAATACCGTAACTTCGTCAATCACCTCTGATTTGTACTGCTTAACGGCAGTATTTAACAGCGGTCGAATATCATTGGCCGTTGGGTGGTCGCCAAAAGCGGCGTAAGCGGATTCTAAGTCAACACCGCTAATACGGCGGACAAACTGGGCGGCTTTACTGCCAACCGTAATCACATGGCTGGCAACTTTATGATCGCGGTCTTCTTTTAAGGCTACGCCGAGTAATTTTAGAACGTTGGCATTGTAGGCGCCAGCAAGTCCGCTATTGCTTGTAATTACGATGTGTAGACGACTCTTTACCTCACGCTTGGCGAACAAAGGCTTTTTGGCAACTTCTTGCATTCCGCCAAGTCGCTGCAAGAGCGCAGTGGCGGCATCGCGGTAATCGCGGCTACGAAAGGCGTATTCTTGAGCGCGGCGCATTTTGGAAGCCGACACTAACTGCATCGCCTTGGTAATCTGGCGAGTGTTTTTAACAGAGGTAATCCGCTGTTTTAGGGCAGTTGTGCTGGCCATTTGCTAGTCTTCCTTAGCCACGTAGCTGGCGGCTACTGATTTAGCGACTTTTAGAACGGCCTCGGTCTGTTCGTCGGCAGGCTTGTTACCGGTGTTGATGTGCTCAATAGTCTTAGCATGTTTGCCTTTAAGCTCACGGAATAGTGATTCTTCGGCAGCTTTTACTTTATCAAGAGGCACTTTGTCGAAGGCACCCTTGGTGGCGGCGAGTAACATAGCGTACATTTCCCAAATAGCGTACGGGCTGTACTGCGGTTGCTTGAGTAGTTCAGTTAAACGTTGGCCGCGTTCAATACGCTGACGGGTTTCGGCATCAAGGTCGGTACTAAACTGGCTAAAGGCGGCGAGTTCACGGAACTGCGCCAAGTCCAAACGGAGTGAACCGGCCACGGCCTTAACGGCTTTGGTTTGAGCTGAACCACCAACACGAGATACCGACAGACCAACCGAAATAGCCGGGCGAATACCCTGGTAGAACAGGTTGGTTTCCATGAAGATCTGACCATCAGTAATCGAAATCACGTTGGTAGGAATGTAGGCACTAATGTCACCGGCTTGGGTTTCGATGATAGGCAGGGCGGTTAATGAACCAGCACCCAGCTCATCAGACAATTTTGCGGCACGCTCTAGCAAACGAGAGTGCAAGTAAAACACATCACCTGGGTAGGCTTCGCGTCCTGGTGGGCGACGAAGTAATAGTGACATTTGGCGGTAGGCCGCAGCGTGCTTGGTAAGGTCATCGTGGATGATCAAAGCGTGCTGCTTGTTATCACGGAAGTATTCACCCATGGCTGTACCAACATATGGCGCCAAGTAAAGCATGGCAGCTGAGTCGGCAGGGCTGGTAGCCACAATAATCGTCTGATCCATAACGCCTTCGCGCTTAAGGCGTTCAACTAAACGAGCAACCTTAGACAACTTTTGGCCAATAGCCACGTAAATGTTAATGACGCCGGTCTTTTGGCGGTACTGGTTGATCATGGTGTCGATAGCAATGGCTGTTTTACCAGTTTGGCGGTCACCAATAATAAGTTCACGCTGGCCACGGCCGATTGGAACCATAGCATCGATGGCAGTAATACCCGTCATCAGAGGTTCGTGCACACTTTTTCGGTCCAAAACACCTGGGGCAGGGCGCTCAACGCGAGCCGTAAGCTTGGTCTTAATTGGATCACCACCATCAAGAGCGCGACCCAGTGGGTCGACCACGCGGCCAACAAGTTCAGGACCAACAGGTACTTCGAGCACGCGACCGCTCAGACGAGCTTTTGAGCCGGCTTTAACAGCGATTTCGTCGCCAAGTAATACAGCGCCAATTTCGTCTTCACCGAGGTTAAGAGCAAAGGCGGTAACGGTTTCGCCGTTATTGCCTTCAAGTTCGAGCATTTCGTTGAACTTACAGTTACGTAAACCGTAGATCCAAGCCACACCGTCACCTACGCGGGTAACAATGCCGACACTTTCGATTTCCGGGCGTTCCTTTAACTCTGCAATGGCAGCCCGGATGTCGTCTGATAATGATTTGATTGAAATAGTTTCAGCCACTACGTATCCTTTCCTATTTTCTTGATGTGGTTAATTGTTTGAATCGGCTTAATTTAGCGCGGACGCTAAGATCGAACTGCTTATCTGGAAGTTCCAAACGTACTCCGCCAATCAGGTTCGGCTGCAATTCTTCCGAAATAATAATTTGCTTAGCGTCGGGGGCTATTGTTTTAACTTGGCTTTCAATGTCGCGCCTTACGTTGGCCGACAGCGGGGTAGCACTAACGGCAACGACTTCGACAATGCCATGATCTGCTCGCAGCTGCATAACATCGCGCAGCAACGGTTCAAGATCGGCGGTTCGGTGCTCACTGAGCAAGTAGGCGGCAATCTCCTCGCTAAAAATTTTTGCATCAACACTACCGAGTGAACGGTCAGCTAAGAACTTGGCAATATCGAGTCGCGGCAGCTTAGTCATGCTTAAGCTCGGCTCCCCTTGAGCGCACGGTCAATCAACTCGCTATCCTTTTTAGCATCGACTTTTTCGCCAATAATGGTTTCGGTGGCATCAGAAATGAGGCTAACCAATTCAGTTTCGAGCGCCTTACGGGCTCGAACAACTTCTTGTTCGCCACGAGCTTTGCCTTCTTTGACAATTAGGGCGGCTTTTTCGGTAGCTTTGTCTTCGGCGTCTCGAATTGTTTCGCTGGCAGCGGTCTCGGCGTCGGCCATAACAACGTCGGCTTTAACTCGAGCTTCTTGCAGCTGTTTGGCTACTTGCTTCTCTAGGTCAGCCTTTTCTTTTTGTAGCTGTTCGCCTAGCTTCACGCCAGTTTCGATTGTGTTACGACGCTGTTCCATGACAGCAATAATTGGCTTAAAAGCAAATTTACGGAGCACTAAAAAGGCCAACACAAACGTAATCATCTGAATAATGAAAGCCTTAGGATCAACTCCAAGGGCTCCAATACCGCCCGAAGAAGAGCTTTCCGCCGCAAATTGTGAAATGAAAGGTGTCAACTTGAAATTCCTAGTTTACGAAGAATGTTGATGCAAATGCCAACAGACCGTATACCTCAATTAGACCAACGAACACTAGTGCCTGATGCTTCTGGGTTGCGACCGACTGCGCCTAGGTAGCTGGCGCCAACTAAACCAATACCGATTGTTGGCCCAATAAAGCCAGCACCGATCATAATGCCGTGCCCAATGACAGTCGTGTTAACTGTCTCTGCTACGATTGATACCATAAAAATAACTCCTTTATTTACTTTCTATGCCTTAACGGCAACTTGCTTAATTGTTTCAGGTGTTTCATCTTCGGTCAAGTCAACGTGGCTATTGGCACTATTGACGGTGATGGCCAAGTAATTGACCGCGAGGATGACAAAAATATAAGCCTGAAGCGCCCCAACACCCATTTCTAACAGGGTGAACGGCAAAGCGGCAATTGGCGCCAAAGCGCTGGCTGGAACGAGC
>CAYXYX010000002.1:26455-32144 GCA_964469755.1 uncultured Candidatus Saccharibacteria bacterium
ACACTGCCCAAATAAGCAAATACAGCAATCACAATTTCACCAATGGCCATGTTAAGGAACAATCGAAGCGCCAAACTAAAAGCACGGGTCAGGTCGGTCAGCATTTCGATAAGTCCAATCACCAAATACAGGGGGTTCAGAGGACTGCCAATAAAAAAGTGACGAATGTACTTAACGAAGCCGCCGACTTGACTAATGGCAGCGGTGTACACGAAGGCCATGGCGAACAAACCAATTGCCAGCGTTGTGTTCAAGTCTGCCGTCATAGGGCGAAACAGGGGTTGTCCGCCGGACTGTATCGCTTCGCCGACACCCGGCACCAAACCGGACCAGTTATGTATCAGAATAAAGAAGAACAGAGTCACAAAAAAAGGTACATACTTGCGACCAATTTTTTTATCGTCAAAAGCGCCCTCGACTAAATCGACTACAAAAGTCACCATAGCTTCGACGTACTGTACTACGCCACCTTTAGGGTGAATCGTAGATTTGCGGGCTAAATAAATCAATCCAACAACCATAAGCAGTGAAACGATTAAGCCATAGAGCATTGAGTTGGTGACGTCGACGCTGCCGATTGTAAAGACAGTATGAGGCGCTACGTGTACAACTGGACCATCGGTTTCACTTGCAAAAAAGTTTAGAGCATTAAACATTACATTTTGTCCTTATCGTCATCGTCGTATGCCTTTTTAACTTCGCGCTTCTGGGCGGCAGTCAGTTTTGGTACGGGTAGGCTATTAGCTAACTTCATGGAGCGCCACATAACTAGGGTTGCACCGGCAAACCCGAGCGCTAAACCAATGTACGTAAGCGTGTGACCGGAGTCAATTGCCTTATCAAGTTGAACGCCGATAATAACTGGCAGCAATACAACAATCGCCAACTGCCACATCATGTTTAGGGCGATGGTCACAAATTGTCGCTGAGCGGTTGATCGCGCGGCATCTAAATTAGTAGTCGGCGCTAGCTTCGCTGGCTTAGGGGTAGAGACACTCATTCCGAAATAGTATATCATCTCTGTTCGGCTTACTGCAACCAGCTATTTACTATATTTTGTATAGTGCTACAATGAGGGTATGAATAAATCACAAGTTATTGTCTACAGTGCAACCTGGTGTGCCTTTTGTCACGCCGCTAAAGCTTACTTTGATAAGTTGGGCATCAAATACGAAGAGCGTGACGTCGAAGCCAATCCGCTTTTTGCCGCCGAATCTGTTACCAAAAGTGGTCAACGGGGTATCCCGGTCATCGATATTGCCGGCGATATTATTGTTGGTTTTGACCGACCGACCATCGACAACAGCCTCAAAAAGCACAAGCTTAACGCCTAGTTTGTAAGATTTAGTACAGCCTTCTGGCGCAAACATTGGATACCCTTGTAATATGAGGGGGATATTTATGACTGCAGAATCAAATCCACAAGATTCTAATTTTATGGCGTCGCAATGGCCGGATCGCCCTGAGGGCGTTCTCATACCCTTAGAGGATCGGATACGTGAACGCCAAGAGGCTGACAAAGAGGCGCAAATGCTTCAGGCATTTTATAATTTTACTAAACATAACCACGACATCGATCCGCGAACGATTGCATCCGAACATTCGCCTTTGCTGGCAAGGGCAACTCACGACTTTTTAGTCGACGTAGCTGAACGCCGCAAAGCCGCAGCAAAACAATCACCACATGCCAACCAAGAACCTCTCTACGTTATGCCTTATGCTCCGATTGACGATCGCATTAAGAATTACTACACCAATTTCGGAACCCGCCGGCGCACTAAGCCCGAAGAATTCCGCGTAAAAGAAGCAGAGTTCATCGAAGAGCACAAGAGGCCTATCTTCGCGAGTATTCGCACCGACGAAGGGTACGATGAGCAGGGCAATTTTATTCCGCAACAAAAAGTGCCGCGCCACGCATCGTTCCCAGAACTAGCTGTTGGTATTAGCCTTGAGCGAGCCTTGCGCAAACAAGGTCACGAAATAGCCGCCGACAGTGTAGAAGTTGTGCTCACAGCTTACGGCACTCGATTTCTTGATTTGACACGGACGGCGGGGGAGCGCGGAATAGTGCGCGTGCCCGCCACTGATTCGCACAATATAAGGCACATTAGCCAAGAAGATATCCCCGAGGATTTTAGAGCCGAGGGATATCGCCCACAATAAGCTATAGTAACTACTACTATGGCCTTTGAAGATTTTGAAACAAAAGAATCAGTTGTGATTGTATACACCGGTGAAGGCAAGGGTAAAACCAGCGCTTCGCTTGGCTTATTAGTGCGGGCACTCGGCACGCGTTGGAACGTAGCTTTTATTCAGTTCATAAAATACTGGGGTGTTGGTGAGCACGTGTTTATTCGTGACATTTTGCCAATCTACAAAGACCAACTGTACTTTTACAAGGGTGGCAAAGGCTTTTATAACGCCGGTGATATGTCACCGCAGTCCGTAACCCCCGAGCAACATGCCCAAGCGGCCCAACAAACCTATGACGAAGCCCTTAATGCCGTTAGCAGTGGCAGCTATGAACTCGTAATATGCGATGAAATAAACAATGCGGTGCACGACGGCTTGCTTACCAAAGAACAACTTAAAACCCTCATGACCAGACGCTCGCCCAAAACGAGTCTGTGCCTGACCGGTCGCAATTTTCCTAAGGAATACCTAGAATACGTCGACATTGCCACCAACATGACCAAGCTCAAACACCACTTTGACGACAAGTTTTTGGCTAACAAGGGGATTGATTTTTAGTATGTCTAATCCAAAACTATATCTGTTTGTGGGCTTCCCGGGCTCTGGCAAGACCACCGTCGCCAACCTCATTCACGAGGCCACCGGCGCCGAACACCTATGGGCTGACCACGAACGGCAGCAAATGTTCAACGACGTCAGCCACTCCAAGCAGGAAAGTGAAGAACTGTATGACTTTTTGAACCAAAAAACCGAAAATTTGCTGGCAGACGGCAAAGATGTGATTTTTGATACAAACTTTAATTACGCTAAAGATCGCGAACACCTCCGCGGCATCGCCGACAAGCACGGTGCTCAAACAATCGTCATTTGGATGCAAACACCGCTAGAAGTCGCTCGGGAACGCGCCCTGCATGAGCATCATAGTGATCGCAACGGATACGACCAGACTATGTCACCAGAAGACTTCGAACGGCTGATTAACCACGTTGAACCACCGACAGATAATGAAAACTTCATTATTATAGACGGCAGCGATGTTGACATTACCGTCCTGCGGCGCAAACTTAACTTATAGATGCCCCGACAACGAGCTTATTTTGGTCTAGGAAAACGCAATTTTACCGCCTTAGTAGGTGGGATTATTGCACTATGTCTGTTTATAGCCCAGCAACAGGGGTGGTTGCAGAGCGCACAGCAAACTGCCCAGACCAACCAGCCGGGTAGCTATAAAATCAGCCGCTACATCGACGGCGACACCATTGCCGTCGATATGGATGGCAAAGTCGAACATGTGCGTTTTATTGGCATCGATACGCCCGAAACACATAAGCCCAACACGCCGGTGCAGTGTTACGGCCCAGCCGCCGCCGCGCACACCAAAAATGTCATTGCGGCTGCCGGTGGACGGGTGCGGTTGGCTGCCGACCCGCTTAACACCAACCGCGATCGATACAACCGCTTACTACGCTACGTGTACTTGCCAGATGGCACACTGGTAAATGAGCTAAATATTCTCGAAGGTTACGCCTTTTATTACCCTTATTTTCCATTCAGCAAAAAGGCCGAGTTTGCCGCCGCGCAGGCCGATGCCCAAACCAATAAACGCGGCCTATGGGCCGCCTGTAAGCCGACCCCAACTGATGGTGGTGGCTATAAAATGGATCAACCGACTAGCTAGTCAACAAAGGTTGCTGGGTTTACTCGTGCCGGCACGCTGGGCATCAACAACGTAGTGAGCGAAAAGCGCCCCAATTGCTGGTCGTAACCACGACTAAGCAAGCTAATAACAGGGTAGAGTACAATTACAAACGCCACTACCTGGTAAATTTTGCGGCCACTTCGCAAATCATGGTCCAAATAGGTGCGCGGGCTTATTAATACGTATTCGCTAAAGGCTTTAAAATTATAATTTGCCTGACGGTAGCAGACTTCGGCATGCAGGCGTTCATCAAACCGAACAGTGCCGCCGGCCTTAGTTACATGAATGGCAATGTCAAAATCTTCGTGTTGGCCACGTTGGTGACACACCTGACCACGTATTTGTTGCCAAGCACTGCGGCGAAGAGCCATATTGGCTCCTTGCAAAGCAACATCGCGCCCCATTATGCGGGCCATGCGCCGGCGCCAAAACAGATCAATCCGGTTCACTATGCGGGCAGCTGCAATGTCGCGGTAAGCAACCGTGCCGGTAACCGCATCCAGCCTATCATCAGCAAACAATTGTGTAATGGTGGTGATCCAGTTGGGAGCCAGCAGGGTGTCAGCGTCAATGCGGGCAATAATGTCGCCTTGGGCAGCGTTAAACCCACGATCCCGGGCATATACCACCCCTTGGCGAGGCTCGTGCAATACTTTTACAAAAGGGAAGGTCCGAGCTATGCTGGCCGTGCCATCGGTAGAGTTGTTATCAATCACCAGCACTTCAAACGGTTGCTTGTATTGGGCAGCGACCGCCTCGAGGCAATCGCGAATCCGCTCAACCTCGTTGTATACTGGAATCACTAAACTAACGCGTATATTTTTATTCATCGTAGGCTTACTTATTATATATGACCAAACCAAAAACAGTTTACGATCCTAACCTGAGTCCTAGCCATAAGGTTGGCGTTTTTGCCACGTTTTGGGGTGTGTTGAGGCATTTTTTGCCCGCATTACCGGCGAGCCGGCGCGGCAACCACGTGTTAATTATTTTTGTAGCGCTGATTGTGCTGTTAATTAGCAGCATGTACGGCATATCACGCTGGTATGTACAGTCCGTGAGCGACCAGCCTCAAGTTGTAGGCGCCAGTTTTATTCCTGATTATGCCGCCAGTTTAGGCGTTGACCCGCAACAAACGCTCGACGGCATGCTCAATCAGCTCAAAATTAAGCATTTACGCCTGGTAAGTTACTGGAGCACCGGCGAAGCCGAGCAAGGGAAGTACGATTTTAGCCAATTAGACTGGCAATTCGCCAAAGCCGAAGCCGCCGGTGCCAAAGTTAGCTTAAGTGTGGGACTGCGTCAGCCGCGCTGGCCAGAGTGCCACTCACCAAATTGGGTCGACACCTCGAAGCCGACAGAACAGTGGCAGCCCCAGTTGGAAGCCTACATGACGGCCGTGATTAACCGGTACAAAGACAGCCCGGCCCTACAAAGCTACCAAGTCGAAAACGAATACTTTCTAAAAGGCTTTGGCGAATGCCAGAACTTTGACCGTGACCGGCTGGTTAGCGAATACAACTTAGTTAAAAAGCTCGATCCGGCGCACCCAGCGATTGTGAATCGCAGTAATAACGGTCTGGGAATTCCGATTTATGCGCCTAAAGCCGACATGTACGGCGTCTCAATCTATAAGCGCGTCTGGGATTCCGGCTTTAGCCACCGCTACCTAGAATATCCGCAACCAGCCTGGTACTACAGCTTCATGGCCGGCGTGCAAAAAATGGTGCTGCACCGCGACATGATCGTGCACGAAATGCAGGCCGAAGCCTGGGCACCAAACGGCAAGCAACTGAC
>CAYXYX010000002.1:32154-34673 GCA_964469755.1 uncultured Candidatus Saccharibacteria bacterium
GCCTAGAGGAACAGAACAAATCACTAGATGCCCAGCGCTTAACTGATCGCTTCGAGTACGGCCGCGCTACCGGCTTACGCACTGTTGATATGTGGGGTGCCGAGTACTGGTACTATCGCCAGCAGGTGCTTCACGACCCCTCATTGTGGGTAGCCGCGCAACAAGCTTACGCTCATAACTAACCCTATTAGTACAATTATAGCACATTTTGTAAAGATTTTCAATCTTTTAACTGGACGTACCCCTGTAAAGCAGGTATAATAGCCAGGCTATGGTCAAGAAGAAACCCAATACCCCCAAACAGATCACCAACCGCCGCGCTCGCTACGATTATGAGCTCGGTGATTCTTTAGTGGTGGGCTTGGAACTAACCGGTCGCGAAACCAAGGCGCTGCGTATGGGCCACGGCCAGTTGCGCGGGGCATACGTAACACTTAAGCAGGACGAGCTGTTTTTGATTAACGCCACCATTAGCGGCACCAACGGTGTTCCCATTGAGGAATCCGAACAAACCCGGGCTCGCAAATTGCTGGCTAAGCGCCGCGAAATCAAAGCACTCGTCGATGCTAAGCAGCAGGGTAAAACCATTGTGCCGCTCGATTTATTAACAGGCGGCCGCTACATAAAACTGCGCATTGCCGTTGGCCGCGGTAAAAAGCAGTACGACAAACGCCAAACTATGAAGGCGCGCGACGAAAACCGAAACATTAACGCCGTACTGAAGGGCCAACGCTAACATGATATTATCCGTCGACATCACCGAAAAGTCGTTTGGCGACAAACAGCTCTACCACCAACTAAGCTTTAGCGTCCAGCCGGGTGAAATTGTTGGCCTGATTGGCCGTAACGGCACTGGCAAATCCACGTTGCTAAATATGATCACCGGTGACGACACCGACTACCAGGGCGAAATCACGCTCAAGCGCGGCACCGTTATGATTGCCAGCCGCCAGGAACACCACGGCTTTGAAGACAAAACCGTCCTGGACTACATTCAGGCCGACCTGCCAGAATTTGCCGAACTGCACCACATTATTACCACCTACCCAGAAACCATGGGCGACAAACCCACCAAATTACAGCGTTACAGCGATGCCCTAGAGCGTTTTAGCCACCTAAACTACTTTCAAGTCGAAGACGAGTTAACCCAGTCCTTTGCCGCGTACCAACTGCCGCCCGAAAAGTTAGAAAGTAATTTAGACCAGCTCAGCGGTGGCCAGAAACGCATGGTCGAACTGGTAAAAGTGCAGCGCGCCAAAGCCCACGTGGCCCTGATTGATGAACCAACCAACCACATGGACTACCGCGCCAAAGAAGAGTTCATTAAATGGCTCAAATCGGCCCACGAAGCCGTGATTGTGATTACCCACGACCGCGACGTGCTGCGCGAAGTCGACAAAATCATCGAAATCCGTAACGGCAAAGCCTACACCTTTAGGGGCAACTACGAACAGTACCTAAGCGTCAACAAAAACCAAGTCACCGCCCAGGTGAACGAATACGACCTAACCCAGCGCCGCATTTCGAACCTTGGCGAAGACCTGATCCGCTTTAGGCGCATGAAAGAAAAAGCCCGCGACCCCGGCACCATCAAGCGCTTTAAATCTCAAGAAGAAAAAGTCGCTACAGAGTTGAAACAACTCGGCGCCATAGAAAAGCCCTCATTCTGGATTGACCGCGAAAGCGCCGACGACTTAAACCCCAAAATGAGCGCCGCTTACGCCAAGTACAAAGCCACCAACATCAAACTGACCACCAAAAGCAAAGAAAGCCGTTCGTCATCTATGCTGGTGCAAGCCACCGACGTCAGCCTGGGCTACGGCGACAAGCCCCTTTTTGAAGGCGTCAGCTTTGCCTTGCGCGAAGGCGAACGTCTGCGCCTACACGGTCGCAACGGTGCCGGTAAAACCACGCTCGTAAACGCCATCATGGCCAAAGTCCTCGACCAACCTATGGAAAGTAAACAATTCGGCGGCACTCTCGCCGTTGCCAAAGAACACGCTCTTGGCCTATACGAACAAGAAATCGACGCCAAATACCTACCAATGTCATTACGAGAGGGGATTGAACAGTCCTTTAAAGACAAAGACCTACCCGTCAACGAGCAAAAAGTGAAGCAACTGCTAGGGGAATACCTATTCAACCCGCAAACAGATGGCGAAGTGCCCATAAACATGCTCAGCGGTGGCCAAAAAGCCCGCTTCCAGTTAATTAGAATGCTCATGAACAACCCCAGCATCCTGATTTTGGACGAACCAACCAACCACCTAGACCTGCCAAGCATCGAAGAGCTCGAAAACGCCCTGGCCACCTACCAAGGCGCCGTAATCTTCATCTCACACGACTCATATTTTGCCACCAAAGTCGGCGGCACAACCGTAAACATCGGCCCAACCTCAAACTAGGTTGCCGTAGCCCCCATAGTTCGGTATAATCCATCTGTTACGAGAGGTAACAAACCTATTCCGGCTTAGCTCAGTGGTAGAGCGTCTCGCTGTTAACGAGAATGTCGCTGGTTC
>CAYXYX010000003.1:0-18652 GCA_964469755.1 uncultured Candidatus Saccharibacteria bacterium
GGCTATGGCACGTATAAAGCCATGAACTCTTTTGCCGACACAAAAGCCGGTATTGTCCAATTAAATTCCGAAAAAGGCTGTTGGCTTGCCGGTCGCGTTTGGGGTAAATAAAGTGCTGCTGATAAAACTGTTGGTTGTACAAAATCCTGCCGCGTAAAGGACACCCCTTTCATCGACAAAACTGCTGATCACCTTGGCTTCTGTAAGGGCCATATTGTTTTATCATTCACTGTCGAACGCTGTACGAATGAGCTACACCGCTATTATGTTGAATCAACTGGCTGTGGCCGTAAGCCCAATCAAAAAGATGCCGTATCGGCTGATTATTGCCAGCCAAAATATCCATACTATAACGCTAATTACGCCAATGGGGCAGAAGACACTCACTCATTGGTAGATTATTGCGAACAGAGCAAAAAAGTTGCCCAAACGAATGAAGCTAATGGTACGCCAGGTCAGACCGTGAAGCAGAATAACTCTGGTTCAGGTGGCGGTAACGGTGGTGGTAATGGCGGAAACAGTGGCTCCGGCGGTGGTAATGGTGGAAACAATGGCGGCGGTGGTAATGGTGGCGGCAACAACAATGGACAACCTGACAATCGGCCAAAAGTTACCAAAGTTTTGGTAGTAATTGAAGAAAACCACTCATTGCAACAGATGAGTACAAGTATGCCCTACGCCTTCTCGTTGGCTAAAAAATATGGTTATGCGTCGAATTACACTGCACTCACGCATCCTTCGCTGCCAAATTATATTGCTATTGCTGCAGGCTCAAAGCTGGGCGTGACAAACGATGCCGCACCGAGTGATCACAAATTAACCCAAACATCAGTGTTTAAACAAGCGCTCGATAATGGCAAAACTGCCGGCGTCTTTGCTGACGGTATGAAGGGTAATTGCGCACTAACAGATGGCGGCAGTAAGTATTTGGTTCGTCATAACCCATGGACCTACTTTGTAAATGAGCGGGCTCAATGTGCCAAGTTTGATCGTCCAACCAACGCCTTCGCGGGTGCAGTTAAGAGCGGCTCCCTGCCCAACGTCGGTATGCTGATTCCTAACTCATGCAATGACGCTCACAATTGCCCTCTGAAGACTGCTGACAACTGGTTTAAAACTCAGATGCAAACAGTGTTCAGTGGTCCTGATTGGAAATCTGGTCATTTGGTCGTAGTATTAACAGCTGATGAAGATGATAAAAAGAGTGATAACAAGGTACTGACAGTCGTTATGAGCCCATCACTAAGTGGAAGCAATGTTACTGCTCACCTTACACACTATTCACTAAGCCGTTTATTGTCAGAAGTAAGCGGTGCCAAGCCTTTGAATTATGCAGCGAACGCCCGTTCATTATCGGGTGCATTTAACCTGCCCTTGTAGCCCAATATACTGTTAAGCAATCCTTAAGCTTATGCCTTTAAAGTTGATGGCAAGATAACTAAACAAGGGCACATATGCAAGAATCTTACGGCAGTCAGTCAAAAACTAAGTTAATGGGTATTATTGTAACAATTCTGGTGATTGCCGGAACAGTGCTGGTCGCTGATCATATTAAAAATGAAAAGGCCGAGTCGGTGGGAATTGTGACGCCTACAACCACATCACAGCCAGTCGCGCCACCAACATCAAGTACCGCTACCACAACACCCTCTTCAAGTACCAACGCTGGCTCGACCACAACGAGCGGCTACAAGGATGGCACCTACAGTGCTACGAGCAGCTACTACGTACCGCACAGCAGCGAAACCATACGAGTCACTGCTACAGTCAAAGATGGCGTAGTCACCAGTTCTTCGATTACAAATAGCGAGGGTGATGGCGTTTCGGCATCGTATCAGCAAGGTTTTGCTTCGATATATAAAAGCTACGTGGTGGGCAAAAAGATTAATGGTTTAAGCTTGAGCCGTATAGCTGGCGCCTCAGACACGACCCAAGGTTTTAACGATGCTCTTGCCCAAATCGCTAATCAAGCGCAATCTTAAAGCGTCATGAAATTTATAGACAAATACCTTGATAAGATCACCATGTATCGCCTCGTGCTATATGTTCTTGTGGCTTACGTTGGATTAGCGGTAATATTTTCATTCACCGGTCAGCTGTCACCATCGCCTACGGAGCTGGTGTTATCTTTGGCGCTACTCATGGTGCCTGCCCTCATTGTTGATAAGTTTTGCGGTTATGTGTTTAGGGCTCCAACGAACAGTGAATCGTGGCTCATAACGTCGCTTATCATGTTTTTGATTATTCAACCGGCTAATTCGGTGCCGACCGCCTTAGCGCTAATGTTGGCCGGCGCACTGTCGAGCGCTTCCAAGTTTTTATTGTCCTGGAATAATAAGCATATATTTAACCCCGCTGCTCTAGGCGCTGCGGTTGTTAGCCTAACCGCGTTGCAATCGACCACTTGGTGGATTGGTAGCAGCGCTTTCTTGCCGTTCACACTGGTACTCGGCTTGTTGGTGATTCGTAAAATCAGGCGTTTTCCATTATTTTTGACCTTTATTTCCGTAACGCTAGTCGTGCAAATAGGGTTATTAATACATCAAAACCAGGCACTTGCCGCTGGGATGAAAGGTGCGCTCATTGCTTCGCCGCTTATCTTTATGGCTACAATTATGCTCACTGAACCTGCCACAATGCCTCCCCGACGCAGGGAGCAAATGATTTTTGCCGCGCTGGCGGCAACCTTATATGTTACCGGGTGGCAAGTCGGGCCGTTTGTAATATACCCTGAAGTTGCCTTGTTATTGGCGAACGTGTACGCCTTTGCTGTTTCGCCAAAATTCCGTGTTCGGATGCACTTAACTGAGGTGCAGCAGATTTCCGACAGAGTTTATAACTACGTTTTTAAGCCAGAACAAGCCTTTACTTTCATTCCCGGGCAGTACATGGAATGGACACTCTCAGGCGTGCCCTACGATAGCCGTGGTAATCGACGCACACTAACAATTGCCTCTTCACCCACCGAAGATACCGTGCAGCTGGGTATCAAGTATGCTGATCGTTCGAGTGCCTATAAGTCGACATTATCACAAATGCAACTGGGCGATGAAATTTACGCCAGCCAACTAGCAGGTAATTTTACGCTTGATGCTGCCTCAACCGACAAACTGGTATTTATTGCCGGTGGTATTGGTATTACGCCCATCAGAAGCATGATCAAATATCTGGTTGATACAAATCAGCATCGTGACATTATATTGCTGTACGTAGTGCCAGTCGCGTCGGAGCTTGCCTATGCAAAGGACTTTATTGAAGCTCGGCAGTATGGCGTTACGATCAAACCAATTGTTACCCGTGAAGCGACTAATATGCCAGGAGTGATTAATGCCAAGTTTACTAAAGACTTACTCCTTAAGTGCGTGCCAGATTACGATGAGCGCACGTTTTACATATCTGGCCCATCAGCGATGGTCGATGGCTCCAAGCGCTACTTACATCAGTTGGATGTGCCACATGCTCGGATCAAAACAGATCATTTTACTGGTTATTAGGAGTTCTCCAGCGTTATTATTGCTGTGTAAAGTCTAGTGCCGCGGCCGCAAAATTTGCGTAAGCCTCAAGCAGTTGGTCACGCTCAGAGTTTGCTTCAAGTTCTAAGAGCTCTCGCGGAGTATACGTTCGAGCACCGTCAATGGTTTCAGGAAAATTTAGACCAAAGGGTCGATACCGTAGCTCAGATCCCTCTGGGTAGATTTTAAGTAGATAACCTGCATCGTTGAGTGTGGGCCGCCGCAAGTGGATATCTGCAAGCACCACGTCGTTATATACCGACATTATTAATGCTGTGCTGTCTTTTGCCTCAGGGCCTTCCTGGGGTGCGAGATTACCATTTTGCTGTAGTGATAGCCGAACTGCCTTTACATTTGCGACGGCAACACGTAAACCGACAAGGGTGGACCCGTCGTCATAGTCAGTAGTATCTAGTTGTTCGCCCACTTTTAATCGTTCCGATGTTGTCATAGCGTTTCCTTGCGCTTAATTATGCTTGCAATTAATGCGAGTCGCAAGCATAAGCAAAATGAATACATGCAAGCAATATCAAATTGCTAAGGTCGTGTGTATCCGGGTCATCATGAAGATGATTGAGCACGCATTGTGATCGTAGACTGTCATTCTCAAATACTAATTACAGCTGATATAGCGCGTGGAGAGTGTGATGTCATCGAAATATGCGTGTTGATCTTTTGGCGATGCGAATGTTGGATCGCTGCCGCCAAAGAAGGTTTCGAAGAGGATGTTCGAAATGCGCAGAGTATTTGTGTAGCGGAATATGACGCTGTCGACTCTAAATACTTGTTTGCCGTTAAGTGTCGATTCAATCACACCGTTGGCGTCATTAATGTCGTTGAGCTTGATGTGTAGGCCAAGGCACTGCCAAGTTCCGGTTGTGATTTCAGCGCCCTGATTCTTATAAACCCAGGGAAACTCCTGGCCGTACTTGTAACTGTTCGGTAAATATGAGTAGGTGCCGAATTTATTGCCTTGCCACATGAGGCGAGTAGACCAGCCATTGTAACCATTAGCAGATTTGCCACCGCTGGTGTTTGTGCCACCACCAAGTCCAGGTAGTACGCCCGATTTATTAAAGTTAAAGTCTTTATCAAAATAGACTTTGTATTGCAAATAGATTTCATCTTTGTCACCAATGTCGATGCCATCTTTATTGAACAGTACTTTGAAAATAGTGGCGCTCTTATTCTCGTCAGTTAATTTGCCGGCATAGGAACCTTTTGCGTAGTTAGCCCTGATGACGTTATTACTGGTTTTGGGTGCAGCAGAGATGCTGTAGCTATTATAGCTAACATTCAGGCTTGCGCCGGAATCAGCAGCCCAAGAAGCTGGATTTGATGTGTTAACGCGATAAAGCGTATTAGCATCGGCGGAGTTTTGCTCTGTCGTGCTAACTGGCCTTAGGGTGTCTAGTGTCGGCTGATTCGCGCTGTATGAATAAGCGGTAAGGTCTGCAATGCCGGTGTTTGGAGTAGCGTTGCGAACAAATATCGCGGGTCCGCCTGATTTATTGGATATATCCCAAATGCCTGTTAGGACGGTTTTGCCATTAACCCTACAGCCAACAGATGATGTCCCCTGCATGGTTGAGCCAATGGTATTGCTAACGCGGTATCCGTTAGGCATACTAACTTCCGAAATAGGATATTTTTCACCGTCCGTAACGCCCTCAAGTTTTATTTTGTTATCGTAGAATATGCAGCCTACGTAATTGTTTTTGTCCTTGTAGAGCGAAGCTAGTTCAATGCTTGTACTACTGTTGCCTAGTGTGTCGAATGTAGCGTTCACCGAGTATGAGTTTAGGAGTTTCGTACCGTCCAAGTAGGTTGCCGAGGTAGTGGCTCCCTTTTCAGGAACGATATGAAGTTTGTTGGGTTGGTAGCTAATTTCACCCCATTCCGATCGCCAGCCATCGTGCTGCGTAAGGCTGGCTACATATGACGTGGGTTTAGCGATGTTGAGCGCCAATTTGTTTACGAGCTGTTCGCCAGATAAATTAGGATTTACCTCAATTCGTCGAGATATAAAGTGATTGTCGTTGGCGTAATTTGAACTGTATGATTCGCCTTTGCGGAACTGAACGTACACCTGCTGGAAGTACTTGGCAGCTTCGCCAAGTAGAACTGGTTCTAGTCGACGATCAGCGTTTGGTTGGGCATAGTCACCAAAGGGGAATGATAGCGTATTGATGGCACCCTTGCCTAGTAAGGTTGTCAGTCGGGATTTAACGGTTGAGAATTCGCTGGTAACGCGAACTCGATATTCTTCAAGTGTTTCGAGCCGGTTTTCTTTGGGCAACCACTTCAGGTGACCAAAGAAGTTCTCCGTAGTGCCCTTGCTATCAACAAAGATTTGGTTAGTGCCAGCATAGTCGGCGTGGGCTTCGATATCCCAACGGCCGGAACTGTTCATCGTGAGCAGCTCGTGGCGATCAAGATAGTATCGACTACCATCAACAATCGAATAGCCACTTGTCAAAAACATTACAGCTTTGAAGCCAAGTGCGTGCAGAATTGGGTCACCACGGTAATAGCTGTCCTTGCGACCGTCATCAAAGCTGATCATAATTGACTTTTCGGGAAGTAATATCTTACCGTTAATAAAGTCCAGGTATTGCTGCATGTCTACGGTGGTGTAACCTGCTTTTTTCAGATTAATCATTTGATCGTTGAATTCGCTTTGTGTAATGCTGAATCCGTCATTAGGCCCGTCCAGAATGCCATGGTACAACAAGATCGGCACCTCTTTAGCGCTAGACTCCGAGTGTTTTTCTACGCTCTTAACTTTTGAGTATTTGACTATATCCAGCATACTGCTGCTGGCATGTTTAGCACGCATAACCTGCAGCGGACGTGTGCTCCAATGTGCAAATAGAATGGCCAATCCGAATACGAATACCACTAAACAGGCAATCAGAATTTCTATGGAATGCCGATGTTCGCCTACGAAATTTGACTTACCCACGCGACCAACTCATCTTCTTAATAGTCAACATTGAGTAAACAATTATCCACGATAGTGCTATCGCTGAGAATAGGCTCATAAGGGGTCGGTAGTACCAGTATTTGCACTCGCGGTCTTCAAAACGCAAGACCAATGCGAACATTGAGCCAATAATTAAAACGCTGAGCAGGTAGGCTATGACGACCTGTATATATCGGTCGCGATGAAAATCTAAGAATATACGAGTTGCCACTAATGGTGCACAGACGACGAATAATATATGTGCGTAGTAAACGAGCGCTACGGGAAGGGGTCGGTGCCAAAAAAATGGAACATTAAAAAATACATTACGGATGAAGCTTTTCTTCCAGCGAACTTGTTGCTTAATGAACTTACTAAATGTCTCGGGGACAAGAGTTTTAGAACGGGCACTGCGGCTGTATACTACGTTCCATACCTGTTGTTCGTAGACCGTCTTAGAAAATTTTGAACGCTTATATTTTTTAAGTACTTTGGCATGCAGCCAGGGAGCGCCAAGTACCATGGCTGTGAGTGTTCGATCTGTCGCGAATCTAAATTCACTACCTAAAAATTTGTCGTCACGCCATGCTGGGAGGAAGTTGTAAACTGCCTGTTTACGGTAGACGGCGAGAGGTCCAGAAACGCAGCTAACTGATCCAAAGGCGCTTTCAAAAGCTTTACGTACTGAGAATTGTCCTTCCATCCATGCGTCCTGGACTTTAGTGAACGTGTTTAGACTGGCATTATTCGCTCGTCCGTGACCCGAAACCGCTCCGACTGCAGGGTTGTTCATCATGATACGGACTACTTTTGCAATTGCGTCTTTATCCCAGACGCTATCGCTATCGGTATGCGCGAATAGCTCGCCTTTTGACTTACCCATTGCTTCACATAGCGCAGCCTTTTTGCCAATGTTTTGTTTTAACGAAATAATGCGTAGATTTTTATGAGATCGTTTATATTTACGCAGCACCTTGAGCGTACCATCGGTACTCAGATCGTCTACAACAATTATTTCTATGTTTTTGTATGTTTGCGCAAATATAGAATCAAGGCACTGTGTCACAAAATCTTCTTCATTGTGTACCGCCACCATACATGATACGAGCGGAAGTTTGTTCTTATTAAAGCGGCCAAGCGTCTTGCCTTCAAGTGCGAGATCTCGGTATTTTATAAGTGAAGTTATAAACACTAATAAGTGTACTGATATTACTAGCACGCCATAAGCAAGTAACAAGCTTAGCCCATTTATATTGATAGCAAAGAACTTGCTTATTAAGAATGTTAATAGCAGGCCAACAATAACAAGGCTCACAAACAGTTTTTCAAACCTGCGAACTCTCAGTGCCTTATTCATCTCTTATCGTCCTATGGCTTTATATGTAATACCGGCTTTGACAAGCGAGTTTTTATCAAGACAATTGCGTCCATCAAATACATACTTGATGTCATACTTTAAAAGTAGTTCTGGCGTTAGAGCCTCTATATATTGAGTGTGCGCAGTGCCAATAAATAGCGCATCGCTACGTTCGAGCACTTCGTGAAGGTCATCGATTCGGGTCATGTATTTGTGTTTGGAAGCCAGAGATTTATCTACAAACGGGTCGTGTACGCACAGTGATCTAGTCTTTAAGATAAGGCTGTTGGCTACCTCGATTGCAGGGCTGCGTCGTGCATCCTCGATATCTTCTTTGTACGCTAGGCCGAGGAGTCCTACGTTTAGGTCGTTGAGACGTTCGCCATGATCGAGTACCATTTGCTGAAAGCGTTGTACTGCATAGTTTTGCATGTTGTCGTTTAGATCGGCGGCATTGTCGAGGAAGCGAGTATCGATGCCACTTTCGCGGGCTTTTCGTATGACATAGTGAATATCTTCTGGAATGCAATGGCCTCCCGGTCCAATACCAGGCTGCGCAAGCTTTAAGCCGAATTGATCTACTTTTGACTGTAGGCCGCGTAGAATATTTTGAATATCCATACCGAGACCGTCGCTAATAATGGCGGCTTGGTTTGCCAGTGCGATCATGACATTACGATGGGTATTCTCCCAGGATTTAACAAATTCAGCCTCCTCTGTTGAGCCTAATGGAATAATTGATGCATCAATAATGTCTTGGTAAAAACTTTGCGCCCGTTTGGTACAATCTGGAGTAATGCCGCCTACAACCCGGTTCAGATTGCCAACGTGAAACTTCTTATTACCTGGATCGATACGCTCTGGACAGTGTGCCAAATAAAAGTCTTGTCCAACTTTCATACCTGAAGTAGTTTCGAGTATTGGCAGAATCGCATCTCGGGTGATACCGGGATTAACAGTGCTCTCTAGGATTATTAACTGGCCTTTTTGCAAGTTCTGGGCAATGCTAGTTGCAGAAGCTATGACGTATTTTAGGTCTGGGACATTGTTGATCGTAGGCGTCGGAACACAGATTACGACAACGTCTGCTTCTTTTAATACGTTAAAATTCGAACCTGCTGCTAATTTATCTTGGCCAGTTTTGTTAAATGCTGCTTCGAATCGTGTATCGTTGGCAAAGGGAGAAATGCGTTTATTAATAAGTGAGACTAGATTCTGATCTAAGTCTATTCCGTTAATATTGTAGCCTTTATGGGCTGCTTGTACCGCAAGGGGCAGCCCAACATAGCCAAGCCCAATGACGGCAACATTCTTTGGTGTCTCTTTTGGTGCGAATCCTCCAACGAAATAACCCGCCTCCTGGAAGGCATGTGGGGCGTTGGCTGCACCTGTGGTTACATCTACAGTCTCTACAAAACTCATGTAGCGCATTGTACAATCAAATTGTGTATCAGTCAACTATAATTTATCAAATATAGATTAACGTAGGGCTATATGTCCTAGTAGTAAACCTGTGGCCGTTAGCCACAGGTATGATGATGGATTGTTCGCATCGATACAGATACTTGCTTCGCTTCGCAAGCAGAATACTAATGATTTGGATCTAGTGCTTGATCGTTGAAATGTTTAAGGACTCGTCGTGCCCGTAGCTTAAGCTGACTCAAGTCCATGCCGCTCTCTTGGGCCAAATCACCCAAGACTTCACTCATTTCCGGACTCAAGTTTAATTCAGGTAATCCAGCTGGTATTTCAGAACTCGTTTCAGTCATGGCAATATTGTATCAGAAAAGCAAAAACACTCTGCTTGCACAAGTGCTTATGGCTACCCCTAGTTGACGAGCTTCGTACTATTTACTCACATCAAATTTGATTGCCTGAAGGCTTGATATCGTTGAAGGCAGTTGTTCACTGGCATCGCAATATCCTTGAACTTTTATGAAGCCGCTGTCCATAGGAATGTAGCTAAATTCCTGACCGCCATACAGCTGTCCTCCATTACCTGTGCCAGACACAGAGTACTGGTGCAAATCATAATTTATTGTTCCTGTGGTAGTTTTTATTGTGGCAGGAATAGTAACACCCTTAGACACGATGTATCCGCTACCTGCAAGGCTAGTTTCTGTTTTATGAAGTTCATCATTAGCATTAACGATTCCTGACTTGTACTCTACAGAGGTGAAGCATTCGTGATCAATTTTAAACAAAGCAAGTGACGTGCGGTTGGTTGGTCCTTGTGTCCAGCCCGATGAACCTAAAAAAGAAAATTTAGATACAGAAACATCAGCGGCAGTTTTAATTTCAGGTGCCAAGGCCGCATCTTTATGCATACTTGTGACTACAGTCGCGGCGATGATGAGGATAAGTATTAAACCGAATATACTGTTTCGCCCCAGCTTTAGTTTTCTGTCTTTTGATTTCATGCCTTAACTATAACAAAACCAAACAAAAACACTCTGATTTTACAAAGTGCTTATGCTCGGCTACCGTTGGTTGATGCACTTCGCAACTATTCTTCGGTTGCAGGAGGTAATCCTTCGGCTTCTCGTAAGGCAGGCGTCCACTCACCCCAATGCTGTTCAAGCATAGCTCGCAGATCTAAAACTATTTGAGATTCATCAGTACTTGTCTCGGACTGAAGATATATTTGCTCTAAAGCCGTACGCGGAGCGGTGCCGGCGGGCGCTAAGAGCCCTAGTAGGCGCTGAAGTCTATCGAATCGCGCAACTCGCTCCCTGGCTTCTAATGCATATGCTGCATCCCGGATATTTGTCATTCCCATGAAAAAAATTTCATCGAATTTGCCACTTAGTTCGCGTGGTGATAGTTCGCTCATTCTAAGATCATCCCGCTCTTTAATCACTTCTTCTAATCTAGTCTCAGGTCTGTTTTCGGGATATGTCATAAGTTCACTCCTTATTGTTATTAATAATCCACTATGAATGTTAAGGTTGCAAGCATAAACAAAAAGACTTCCGAAGAAGTTTTGTACAGTGCTTATGCTTGGCTAGGGCGGAGGGATAGCGCACGTTAATCCAGCCGCCCGCTATCGCTGGGGGCTGTGACTAACGACCGAACCGTTCTGTTAATTCGCTCCGGCCAAATAAAAAAGGACTAGCAAAAGCTAATCCTTTTTTATTGGCTAGGGCGGAGGGATTCGAACCCCCGAATGCCAGTACCAAAAACTGGTGCCTTACCACTTGGCGACGCCCTATTAACTGATTGATTTTACCTTAAATGGTGGCGTTGTTCAAATGCAAGCGGCATAACGCTTGTGATTATTGACAGCGGTGGTATACTTACCGCATAAAGTGAGAAACAAAATGGAGCAACAAAAACTCGCTCGCATGGCCGGCAAGTTACTCAATTTGTTAGGGATTGAAGACGCGCGGGGCATCACCGAGGCATCCGATGTGAGTTGGTGGCGTCGGTATAATCTGTTGCCTTACGGTTCTTTGGCTTTTGGCCTATTACTTGGCATTGGCATTGCTTGGTTTGCAGCTGGTAATTTGGCATCTACGGCACGGATTGGTGGCAAAAGTTACAGCTTGCACGGTTCTGATCAGGCTTTGACAGCATCTCTGCAGCAGTCAACTAAAAGTTATGCGTTGACGGTGATCTATCCTGACGGCAGTAAACAGCGATATAGGCTGAGCGATATGGGCTTTACGGCTAAAGCTAGCGATACGGTTGTTGCCATTCGCGCCGAGCAACATAGTACGATGCACCGACTTATGTGGTGGCGCACGATCAATGAAACGATGGCAGTGTCCACTAACTCACATGCCTTGCACGATTTTATTACAGCTCGAATTACTAATACCGTACAGCCATCACAAGACGCTACGGTTAGTATCGTAGGAGGTGAGGTTAAGATTAGCGACGCAACGACTGGTAAACAGTACGGGCTGCGCAATCCGCAGGTTACCCTTATGAATGCCGCCACTAACCTGCGATCCACACCTATTACAATTACGGCAATTACGATTAATCCGGCGGTGACGGCTAAAGAACTGCTCGCCTCTAAGACGGCAATTGAGCATGTCTTAAATCAGCCAGTTAGTTTTACAATTGGTGAGCAAAAAGTAACACCGAACAAGAATGATATTGCAGCCTGGCTCGAACTTACGCCGAACACTAAAACGAAAAAGGTTGATGTTGACGTTAACAGCGGTAAAATTGCGCAGTACATCACTAAAATTGCCGCTAAAAGTGGTCATCCAGCCCGTGATCAGGTACAGATTACCCGTGATGACGGGAGTACATTTATAGTGGTTAGTGGTGTCAATGGTGTAACTGTAGCAAATCAGGATGTGGTTGCGACCAACACCGCCAAAAATTTGCTGTCTGGCAAAGGCATTCAAGAAGTTATGGCCGTTACGACCTCCCCTTACAGTGTGGTCAGCACCGGGGACTATCCCAAGTGGATTGAAGTTGATGTAACGAACAAGCGCATGTATGCCTATGAACAAACCAACTTGGTAAAATCATTTTTGGTGTCGGCGGGTGCCCCACGCACGCGTACAGTACTCGGAACTTATAAAATTTATTCTAAATACGCTCAAAAAGACATGCGCGGTAACAATGTGGATGGCAGTAAATACTTTCAGCCAAATGTACCTTGGGTTAACTACTTTTACCGGGATTACGCTATTCACGGTAACTACTGGCGGCCCTTAAGCTATTTTGGCAATATTAACAGTTCGCATGGTTGTGTCAGTATTGTGCCTAACGAAGCGGCTTGGATATATGACTGGGCTCCAATTGGCACACCGGTGGTTATTCACACATAAGTTTGCCGACAAGCTGATTTTTAGGTACAGTAGCTTCTAGATTTATGGTCAAAAACATTACACACGAACCGTCCGAATATATCCGGCCGCTTAATATGAACGGCCTCAATGGCCGCATGTTAAGTGCCCCTGCCGCCAAAAAGACAGCCAAGCGTGAAATGCTCGTATTGTATGGCCATCACGCCTTAATCGAGCGCTGGTGGGGTCTTATAGAGAACTTACAAGAGTTTGGACCCGTCACAATGCCTGATTTGCCAGGTTTTGGCGGTATGGATAGCTTTTCTAAGATCAAACGTCAGCCAACCATTGATAACTATGCTGATTATTTAGCATCGTTTGTTAAGTTAACGTACAAGCGTCGTCGTATTACTATTATTGGTATTTCGTTTGGCTTTGTAGTGGCCACGCGTATGCTACAAAAGTATCCCGAAATGGCTAAACGAGTCGATTTAGTGGTCAGTTTAGTAGGTTTTATGCACCGTGATGACTTTTTGTTTACGCCTCGTAAGCGTTTGGTATTCCGAAAAGCCACCTGGGTTATTGCTAGGCACCCTGTTTCCTGGACTGTTCGTTATGCAGCACTCAATAAATTTGTGATTCGCAATATTTATGCTCGGCTAGGTGCTGGCAAGCGACGTTTCTTAGAAATGGATGCCACTAACTTTGACATGTTGATGGATTTTGAAGTTAAGCTTTGGCAGTCTAATGATGTTCGTACGCACTGGTTGACCACCAATGAGTTCCTAAACCTAGATAACTGCAAGGTGGCGATTGACTTGCCGGTGTGGCACGTGGCATCGAGTAACGACCATTACTTTAACAATCATTATGTAGAACAGCATATGAAGGTAGTGTTTAATGACTACCAAAAAGGCATTATGCAAAGCCATGCTCATACGCCCAGTGTGCTTGGCGACAAAAAAGAAATGAGCATTATGGTGCCGCCAGAACTACGTAAAGTACTGAGGCGCAAGCCGTAAGTGATATACTAACAGTAGTATGAAAATCGGACTGGTATGCCCGTATAACGTAAACCTTGGTGGTGCTGTGCTCGAAATCGTCAAGCACATGCACGAAGGTCTGACAGCACGTGGTCACGAAGTTAAAATATTGACTCCTCAGCCACGAGATATCAGTAACGTTGACACGGCTGATCTTATTTATTTAGGCGGTGGGACTGAGTTTAATTCCCCGCTACACACTTCAGCTCAAGTATCGGCAAGTGTCGACAGTGAAGTTATTGACCACTTACTTGAGCAAGAGCAGTTCGACATCCTGCATTTTCATGAACCTTGGGTGCCGGTGCTAAGCCGCCAAATTTTGAGTCGTTCTAAATCGGTCAATATTGCCACCTTTCATGCAGCAATTCCCGAAACACTTATGAGCCGTACAATCATTAGAGTGGTTAAGCCCTATACGCTTTCGATTCTTAAGTATTTACACGAATTTACAGCCGTTTCCGAACCGGCCGCGGTATATATCCGCAGCCTGACAGATGCGAACATTAATATGATTCCCAATGGTATCGATCTGGATATGTATAAATGGCACAATCGTAAGCCCGCTAAAGATGGGGTAAAAACCGTACTTTACATTGGGCGGCTCGAGCGTCGTAAGGGCCCTAAGTACTTATTAAAAGCCTATAAAATACTCGAAGATGGCGATCCAAACGTACGGCTGGTTATTGCCGGTAATGGTCCCGACCGCGAGAAGCTCGAAATTTTAGCAGAAGACTTGCAGATTAAAAACGTAACATTCCTAGGCTACGTTACCCATGCCGAAAAGCTTAAATTGTTGGCAGAAGCCGATTTGTTCTGCGCCCCAGCAATTTATGGTGAAAGTTTTGGTCTAGTTTTGTTGGAAGCTATGGCGAGCGGCGTTGTAACGATTGCCGGCAATAATTCAGGCTACGACACGCTTATGGAAGGAGTTGGGCAATTATCTATTGTTAACCCCCGAGATGATGCCGAGTTTGCGCGGCGTATGGCCCTGTTTTTAAACTCACCTGAGCTTCAAAAATTGTGGCTGACATGGGCTAAGGGCTATGTTGCCCAGTACGCCTATCCATTGATCATTGACTCGTACGAAGCATTATATATTGATGCTCTTAAAAAACACCGAGGTTAAGTGTGAAAATAGCTTTCGTTTTTGATGATTCGCTCGACAAGCCGGACGGAATCCAGCAGTACCTGTTCAGTTTAGCTGCCTGGCTTACCAGTCAAGGTCACGAAATTCACTATTTGGTGGGCGAAACAAAGCGTACTGATATACCTAATGTCCATAGCTTGAGCCGCAACGTACACGTTAAATTTAACGGCAATCGCCTATCAATTCCCTTTGGTGGTTCTAAGCGTCAAATCCGTGATCTGCTGGAGTCCGAACAGTTTGACGTATTGCATGTGCAGGTTCCATATCACCCCCTATTAGCGGGGCGCATTATTAACGCCGCCGGGGCGGACACTGTCGTGTTTGGAACATTCCACGTAGCTCCCTATTCGTCATTTGTCACATTGGCCACTCACTTGCTGGGCGTGTGGTCGCGACCAACTTTAAAAAGATTTAACAAAATAGTAAGCGTATCGCCAGCAGCAGCTGAGCTAGCTCGTCGTACATTCCATGTAAAAACAGAGATTCTACCGAATGTGTTTGACTATCAGCGGTTTCATAAAGCTTTACCACTTCCCCAATATGATGATGACGTTAAGACTATCGTCTTCTTAGGTCGTTTAGTGCCGCGAAAAGGCTGCATGCAGTTACTGCAAGCCATTAATCAACTCAGTGATAGTGGTGCATACAGGGTAGTTATTTGTGGCGCTGGTCCGCTTGAGTCTGAACTCAAGGCCTACGCCAAGCAACATGAACTCGATGAAAAGGTAGAGTTTGTAGGACGCATCAGCGAAGAGGATAAACCGCGTTACTTAGCTTCAGCCGATATTGCGGTGTTCCCAAGCAGCGCCGGCGAAAGCTTTGGCATTGTGCTGATTGAAGCCATGGCCAGTGGCCGAGCGGCCGTACTTGGTGGCGATAATCCGGGCTACCGATCAGTTTTAGGTACGCGGCCAGAACAATTGTTTAGTACCAAGTCACCTACTGAACTGGCTAACAAATTACAGGCCTTGTTAAGCGATGATGAATCTCGGAAAGCTGCTGCCGATTGGGGTGAACAGGAATCTGAACAATATGATGTTGCCACTATTGGGGCGAAGCTGGTCGATTTATACCGCGCGGTTGCGCCAAAGGGACACGAGGAGTAATAATATTAGCCATGGCAGCACGAAACGATCAACAACCAAAAACTGAATTAGTCATTACGACGCAGACGTTTATTAAATCTGCCCTACTGGTAATTGGCACAATCTTATTATTGGCGCTGCTACGGCTGGCTTCTCATGCACTTTTAATTTTATTTGTATCGTTCTTTTTGGCTCTGGCGTTGAACGCGCCCGTGGCGTTTTTGGCACGGCACATACCAGGTAAGGCTCGGGGTAATCGCGCTTGGGGCACGACCATAGCTTTCCTGATTGTAGTAATATTGATTGGCGCCTTCATAGCGAGCTTTGTGCCCGTACTAACCCGTCAAACTCAAAACTTAGTTAATGCTGCCCCGACCCTTATTGATGATGTCCGCAACCAGCGAGGAAGTGTTGGTGAGTTTGTGCGCCACTATAATCTTCAAACCCAAGTTAATGAATTATCGTCACAGCTGGCTGACCGACTTAAAGGTAGTTCTGGTGCCGCCGTAACGACGGTGACGCACGTTGGGAGCAGTTTGTTCACCCTATTAACAGTGTTGGCATTAACTTTCATGATGCTGGTGGAAGGTCCTCGCCGCTTAGAATTTGCCCATGAACTCATCCCGGCGCGTAATAAAAAAATAGTCAAAAATATTACTAGTGACATGTACCGAGTGGTTAAGGGGTACGTAAACGGTCAAGTGTTGCTAGCAGCATTGGCGGCGCTATTGATTACGCCAATCTTCTTTATTTTGGGCGTAAGTTACCCTCTTGGCTTGATGGTGATTGTGTTCATCTGTGGCTTAATCCCAATGGTTGGGCATACGATTGGGGCGATTATTGTAAGTATTGTTGCCCTGTTTACCTCGCCTACGGCAGCGTTAGTCGTGCTTGCATGTTACATTGGCTATCAGCAGATAGAAAACTATCTTATTCAACCCAAAATTCAGGCTAACTCAACCGACATGTCACCCTTGTTAGTGTTTGCCTCGGTGGTGGTTGGAGTGAGCATTAGCGGAATTATTGGTGGGTTGGTTGCTATTCCAGTGGCTGGCTGCATACGCGTAGGCATTTTGGAATATTTAAAAACCAAGCATTTGACAGCCGCGCCGCTCGTTCAGGCCGAAATTAATTCCGCTACAACCAGAACCAAATAACACCGCGCTCAGTATCACGTAGGGCTATGCCCTGTTCAATAAGCATGTCGCGTAAACGATCGGCTTCGGACCAGTCCTTGTTGTTTCGGGCCGCTTCTCGCATTGCTACGAGATGCTCTTGATCATCGCTAATGTTCGGAATGCTGCCCAAATTAAGCCCCAAAATACTATCAAGGCCTTCAAGCATAGCTTCGAAGTGCGGCAAGCTTTTGTGCCACAACAATACGGTTTGAATTTGTTTGCTGACATCGCTCAAGTAAGCCATAACGCCGGGTGTATTTAAGTCGTCTGCCAGGAGTGCGGCGACTTCAACGGGTACATCACGGTATAAAAAGCTAGTGCCCTCAGTCGCGTGCTCGCGCACCTGCCAACGCAGGGCCGCCATCGCGTATAGGTCCTTGAGCCGCGCTTGAGCCGCTAGAGCGCCACCAAGGCTGAATTTGGACTGACTACGGTAATGTGATTCTAGCACCAGCACACGGAAGGCCATGGGGCTGACACCCTGCTCAATAAGGTCCTGTAATCGTATGCCATTACCTAACGACTTAGATATTTTATCGCCGTCAACTAAAACGTGGTTGCTGTGCAGCCAGTGACGAGCGAATTGTTTACCTGTGGCGGCTTCGGACTGGGCGATTTCGTTTGTGTGATGCACTGGAATGTGATCAATGCCCCCCGTGTGAATATCGAGTGTGTCGCCTAAATATTTCATGCTCATGGCCGAACATTCGATATGCCAGCCTGGAAAGCCTTTGCCCCACGGACTATCCCATTCCATGTCGCGGGTTTGGTCGGCGGGTGAAAACTTCCAAAGGGCAAAATCGCTGGCATTACGTTTTTGAGGGTTAAAGCTGACGCGGCCACTGGCTTGTTGTTCGTCTAGGTCCAGCTGCGCGAAGTCAGCGTAATGGGCAAACTTGCTGGTGTCATAATAAACACCATCGTCGATTACGTAGGTGTAGCCCTTGGATTCTAGTATCTGAATGAGGGATATTTGCTCGGGAATATGGTCAGTGGCCTTTACGATGTTGGTTGGCGTGGTGATGTTTAGTAAATTCATGTCGTTCAGGAAGTCTTTGGTATAAAATTCGGCAACTTCCCAGGCTGTTTTACCTTCGCGACGGGCACCTTTTTCGAGTTTGTCTTCGCCATCATCGCTGTCACTAACAAGATGGCCGACATCAGTAATATTCATGACCCACTTCGGCTGCAAGCCGTTTGCGGTTAAGGTGCGAATGAGCAGATCAGCCCGAATATAGGTAAACCAGTGGCCAACATGAGCGTAGTCATACACGGTGGGGCCACAGGTATAGACGCCCACGGCTGGCGCCGCTAGTGGCTGGACTTCGTCGATTGTTTTGGTAAGGGTGTTATATAGCTTCATTTGATTGCTCGTTAAGGTTGTCTAGTAATTCGATTGATTTGCGGATGCATTCCGATTTAAGGTCGTCAAGGCTGCGACCATCTTGAATTTTGAAACCACTGGCGTACACGTGTCCGCCACCCCCAAAATTCTCGGCTAAGGCTGCAGCAATCGGAAAACCGTAGTTGCAGCGAAGTTTACCGGTGATTTTGCCATCTTTGTATAGTTTAAACGCAATGGCAATGGCTGTGTTAGTCGTCATGCGCATTTCGTCC
>CAYXYX010000003.1:18662-34138 GCA_964469755.1 uncultured Candidatus Saccharibacteria bacterium
ACTAAAATTGATGGGTTATATTCGGGACTATAGGTTTCGATTTCGTCCCACGGAATGGTCACAATCGACACGCGATCGTCGGCAAAATACTCGATGCGTTGCATTAATTGACCCTTGTAATGCGTGAGCGCGGGGCTTTTGCGGTTCAGGGCACGGCGTTGATTTTCGATGAGTGGTAACTTAACACCAGCATCAACTAGTTCGGCAATAATATGTATTGTGCGGGCGCTGGTGGCTTCGGTCATAAGGCCAAGGCTGTCGCTCAAAATGCTGATGGCGATGGCGTTACGAGCTTCCTCGTTCAACCGCCAATCCAGCTGCTGGGCGAGTTCATAAATGACTTCCCCGGTGGATACAACCGGCTGATTGCAACTAACGGTTGCAAACGCCAATGTGTTTTCGACGTCATGGTGATCGAGCACAATAGATGGCTTGCCGCTGATGCGTTGCATTACCCCGCTACGCGTCGCCTGTTCAAATAAACTAAGTGCGCTGGTATCAACAATAATACTCAGGTCAAAGTTTGATGGCAGTTCGTTGCTGACACGGTCCCAGCCTGGTAGGTAGCGTAAATGAGCTGGCATATCGACACCACAGTACAGGTATGGTTCTTTGCCTAGGTCGCCGAGGATATGCTCGAGCGCCAACGCGCTGCCCAACGAGTCGCCATCCGGGTTATCGGCCTGTAGGATAACGATGTTATGAGCTTGGTTGATTAATTCGGCAATTTTTGGTGTTTGGGAATACATATGTCTATTGTAAGGTGTTAGAGCTGTTTTGACCACGCCTACAGCGTGCGGCGGTTTTCGAGCGCCCTACCGAGGGTTATTTGGTCAGCATATTCCAGATCAACGCCAACGGCAAGACCCTGCGCAAGCCGCGTAATTGACACGTTACGGTCGCCGACTTGCTGTTGTATGTATAATGCTGTAGATTCGCCTTCCACGCTGGCATTAGTAGCTAAAATAACTTCGGTCACACCATCTTCGTCTATACGCTTTACCAATTCGGCAATGTGTAGCTGCTCCGGCCCAATACCGTCTATAGGCGACACGAGGCCACCCAGTACGTGATAGGTACCATCGAATTGATTGGTTTTTTCGAGGGCAACAATGTCGAACGGTTCGGCCACCACGGCGATGACTGTCCTATTGCGCCGAGGATCAGTATATAGATCTGATAATTCCTGTCCGGCTGGCACGAGAGCGAAAGTTTTGCGGCAGTAACCAATACCACCTGGTAAGGCATCGAGCGCAGCCGCAAGTTTGTGTGTCGCGCTGGGATCGCGGCGTAATAAATAATAGGCGTAGCGCTCAGCAGTGCGCGGACCGACGCCGGGTAGCGAACCGAACGCATCAATCACATCTTGGAGGGCTGGGGGTAGTATGTTCACGGGTGTAGTGTTACAGGCCGAGGTCGCCGAGGGCGCCCATCATTGGCTGCATTTTTTCGGCAGCTAATTTTTGGCTCTGGGCAATGGCATCTTTGACTGCGTCTTCAATCCAACGTTCTAACTGACCAATGTCTTCAAGGTCAACGGCGCTCGGGTCAATGTGGATCTTTTTAATCTTTTGTTCACCGGTAATCTCAACTTTTACGGCACCGTCACCTTCTTCAACCGTAATAACATGCTTTTTAAGCTCAGATTGAATCTTTTTTACGCGCATTAACATCTTAGCTTGGTCAAATCGGCTCATAACATCCCCTTATTTGCTACTAGTATACAAGATTACGGCAGTACATGGAATGCAGCCTTTGTGACAGGGCTACTGGGCCAAGCTACAAAGTAATTGGTTAAGTTGTAACCAATTGCAAAGAATATGACAATGCTAATCAGTACAATCCCAAAACTTCGAGCCACGGGGTTTTTTGGGAATACTTTGAGCCATAGATGCAAAAGGTAGCCGATACCACCAACGGATAAGATAACTACGATCGGAAGCAAAAGGTAAATGCTGACGTTGCCTCGTAGAGCGATTAGAATAGTGCCGATCAGCCAGGCAGCAACAAGTTCACGGGTGCGCACTGCTCTGGGATGTTTCGAGTATAAGTAGAGTCCCACGACAAAGGCGATGGACGTAAGAATGTCAACAATTGGCAAGCCGCCTAAATTGGCAATTGGGATGTGCCAGCCTCCTATGAATATGTATTGCCAGGTCTGCAAGGCATGCTGCCCAAAGTCCAAAACATTCGGAACTGTCGCTGGTAGCCCTAAGAGCTGTCGGTACAAGTGCCAGTTTACGACGAGACTATGAACCAGTGGTGTAATTATGAGAAGCCCTAAGAGCGTGGCACCACTTGTATGCCCTTTCTTGGCTCGTAGCGTTGCCAAAATGTTGCTTCGTTCAAACAGAGCAAAGCACATGACAAGCCAAATCATACCTGGGACGTAGATGGTGAGCCCTACGGCAACTACACTGACGTATATAAGCCATTGTGGGCGCTCCTTTTGATGCCACAAAGCTCCAAGAACTAGCAGTGTAGCCATGGCGAGCGGGAATAGTATGTCGCCGGTAGCTAAACGGGCGCTGTGTAAAAACCACGGCGCACTTATAAACATAATCGTGCCGAAGAGGGCTAAACGGTAGCCATACCAACGCTTAGTGAGCCAGTAAAGCAGCCAGGCTAGTATAAGCCCTAGTAATACACTGGGTAGTCGGGACCAAAAGGCGTTGTTTGTGGGCGCGACAGCCGCAACGACAATTCTACTTAAGATAAGTGGTAATCCAGTCGGGTCAACCCAAACTTGGTGAACAAGTGTTTTGATGTCAAGTACGTAGTACTCTTTCCAATTCAAGCCGCCGGTCAAGGTCGCAAGACGGTAGATAAGCAGTCCGACAGATGTCAGAATGAGAATGATTCCGGTAGCCATTCTGGCAGACAAGCGGGGCTTAATGAACAGCTTCATAGATGTCTATAGTATACCTTATGCCGCTTATGCTTTATTCATCGAACGGACTGCTACCGTGACGGGTATCAAGCGAGCTAATTTTCTGCTTGTCGCGATCAAAGTATAGTTCTACGCCACCGGTGGGACCATTACGGTGTTTTTTAATTAAAACGTCCATCAAGTTTTTGCGTTCTGACTCTGGGTTGTAGTATTCCTCGCGGTACAAAAAGGCCACAATATCGGCATCTTGCTCAATTGAACCGGATTCACGTAGGTCAGACAATTGCGGAATTTGCGGCGTTCGGCTTTCTACGGAACGGCTTAATTGGCTTAGTGCGACCAAAGGCACATCCAATTCACGGGCGACACCCTTGAGACCACGGGAAATTTCGGAGATTTCTTGTACGCGGTTTCCCTCGCTGCCAAAGCGGCTGCCGCCACTCATGAGCTGCAAGTAATCTACTACAACCAGACCCAGCTTGTGCTGGTGGGCTTCGCGGCGCGCTTTGGTACGCATGTCACTTACGGTAATGCCGGGCGTGTCATCGATGTAAATGGGAGCTTCGCTGAGCACGCCCATGGCTTCACCGATCTTTTCGAAGTCGGAATCGGTCAAGTTGCCAGTGCGTAGTGCCCAGGCATCTACCCCTGATTGCATGGATAATAAGCGATCAACAAGCTGTTCCTTACTCATTTCTAAACTAAATATGAGTACTGGTTCTTTGGCTTGCACGGCAACGTTATGCGCGAGGTTTAACACAAAGGCGGTTTTACCCATTGATGGGCGAGCAGCCAGAATAAACAGATCAGAACGTTGCAGGCCGGCCAGCATATTATCCATATCTTTATAACCGGTGGGAATGCCGCGAAGTTTTTGCTTATCCTTGTGCAGATCGTCTAATCGCTCAAAACTTTGGGCCAGAATGTCTTCAATGCTTACGATGCTTTGTTTAACTTGCTGCTGGCTGACCGAAAATAGCTTGGTTTCGGCTTCTTCGATTAGTTCGCGCATGCCGAGTGATTCGTCGTAGCCCATATTAGACATCTCTTGAGCGGTGCTTATTAGTCGACGGCGCATGGACTTTTGGGCCACGATTTCGGCGTATTGTTCGGCGTGTGCGGCGGTAGGTACGAAGTTGGTCAGTTCTGTTAAATAGGCTGGACCACCGACCATGTCGAGGTAGCCGCTGTTTTTAAGCTTGTCTGATAATGTGAGGACATCAATAGCATTACGTTTTTCGTATAAGTCGAGAACAGCTTCGTAGATACGCTGGTGGCGCATCTCGAAGAAATCGCTGGCGCTCAACGCGTCGGCGATCTTAACAATGGCATCGCTGTCGATTAAAATAGCTCCCAGTAGCGATGCTTCCGCCTCAGCGTTTTGTGGCTGCTGCTTGGCCCGAATGACCATATCGTCCATGTCTCTCCCCTTAACGTGCCATTATAAGCTGTTTTATGACATCTGAACAGTATTACAGCAACTCGGCTCCACCAAAGACGCTGCTAATATCTTGCAGCGCATCGTCGGCCGGCTTTTTAGCCGTAGTAGACACGGCTGCAGCTGCAGAACGAGCCTTAGGCTCTTTAGAGAGGCTACAGACCAGTTCTACGCGTTGACCAGTGACCTGTTCAATGGTATCGGCTACGATTTTGCGGTTCTTAGGGTCAGTTATGCGCTTTTGATGAAAAGCGAAAGCAAACTGCAGGCTTACCTTCCCCGGCTCGCTAAAATCGGTGTGAGCCATGCGAACGATGCCATATATGGTATTGTACTGCTTTTTAAGCGCGGCAAGGACTTCGATCCAAGCGGTTTCGTCGATGCTCGATTGAGCACCATGTTTGGCCGTTTTAGGCTGTTTAACTTCGGTAACTTCGTTGGTCTTTGCAGTTTTGGCCCCTGTTTTTGGTTTGGCTACAGGCTCCTCAGTAACTTTAGGGGCATCTTGTTGTGTCGCTCTTTTAACCGGTGCCGCTGCTTTGATTGGGGCAATTGGTTCGGTAGGAACTATGGCCTGCATGAGCACGAGTTCAAGACGGCGCTCAGGGCTATGTGACCCGGCAACTTCCAACAACTGCCTAAGGATAGTCAGTGCTGTTGCCGGGGGCATGGCAAGGGAGTTATTGGCCAATAGCTGGCGTAGCCGTGCCGATAACTGTTCGGCAATCGTCGCTCCGCGGAAGCCTTGATCGTACAGCGTTTGGAGAGTTTGTACAGGGACGCTAATGTCATCACTGCTTAAGCTTTCCATTAACGAATCAATGGCAGTCTCAGGCGGAATACCAAGCTGCTGCCGCACGATTTCGACAGTGATGCTGTCGGCGTGATTGCTAACCTGATCAAGCATGCTAATACTGTCGCGAAAACTGCCTTCACCGTGCTCAGCTAGTAGCTGGAGTGATGCTTTGTCGATAGAAATGTGTTCTTTTTTAGCAATGTTTGCTAAGTGGGCGGCAACTTGGTCGGCGTCGACGGGGCGGAAGTTATAACGTTGAGTGCGGCTCACAATGGTCTCTGGCAACTTATGGGCGTCAGTGGTAGCTAAAATAAAAACCACGTGGGCTGGTGGTTCTTCGAGTGTCTTTAGTAGGGCGTTAAAAGCTTCACGGGTGAGCATGTGCACTTCGTCGATTATGTACACCTTATATTTGGCACTAGTAGGGGCAACGTAGACTTTGTCGCGGAGGTCGCGGATTTCGTCGATGCGTCGGTTGGAGGCAGCGTCGATTTCGATAATATCGAGGTGTGGGTCGGTACTGTACGGTAGGCCGTTGATGGCGTTGGCCAAAATACGAGCGATAGATGTTTTACCGGTGCCACGGGGCCCAGTGAACAAATAAGCGTGGCTGATACGACCGGTGTCGATGGCCTGTTGTAAGGCGGTGGTGATATGTTCTTGCCCTAAAACTTCGGACATAGTCGTAGAGCGATATTTTCGGTAGAGTGCTTGTCCCATGTGCGTTTTATTATACGCGCTTTTGCGCTATACAAATGCTGTAGAAAAGTCTAAAGCGCGGCTTCGAGAGCGGCCCATTCGGCAGCGCTATCGTCTTCGGGAACGTTAACGCTCACTTGATCGTTTGGCTTAGCTTTGAAGTAGGTTACGCTAGCCAGTAAAACGCGGAAGTTTTTTGTGCCAACTTCTACAAAATAGTGACCATTTTCGAGTTTGAGGGTACCCACAACCTGCTTACGTGGAATTGGCCCGATTTGCTTGTACAAAAAGGCACCGTCATCAGCGATAGTTAGCTTAAGGATGTCGCCTTGGACGAGCTTAGACTTAGAAGCGTAGTTGGCTGGTACAGGATAGGTTTTTCCATCTGAGCCGACCATGTTTTGGCCGTCAAAAACACCTTCGATTACTTTACCAAGGGAATCTTCACGGGCGGTAGGAGCAACCATTTGATCGTCACCGACGAGGCTAATTAATAATTCGGTGGCGGCAGCAAGCGAAGTTTCAGCTTCCTGAATCAGTGCTCGGAGTCTTTTTACTTGTTTGTCTGGTACATCTGCCATTTGTTTTCCCTATATCTCTCAGCTTGTGTTTTAAGTGTACACGTCCCTGGGTAGCTATACAGCTTCACCCCAAAGTACCATGTAGCGCAGTTCAAGTCAAAGCTAAATGCTCTGCTTGTGGATAACTAACCACCAGCTGTGTGGTTACAGCTGGTGGTTGTTACGCTATTTTGCTAACTAGGCTAGTTCGACAGTTGCGCCAGCGTCTTCCAAGGTCTTCTTGGCTGCTTCGGCATCTTCGGTCTTAGCTTTTTCGAGGATGGTCTTAGGAGCGCCATCGACGAGGGCTTTAGCTTCACCAAGACCAAGACCAGTGATGTCTTTAACAGCCTTAATAACAGCTACTTTAGCAGCACCAGCGTCTTTAAGAACGACATCGTATTCGCTCTTAGCGTCTTCTGCAGCGGCTTCGCCAGCAGCAGGACCAGCAACAGCAACAGCTGCAGCAGCTGGCTCAATGCCGTATTCATCCTTAAGGATGGTTTTGAGTTCGTTTACTTCTAGAACAGTTAAAGCGGTTAGGCTTTCTGCGAGTTTCTTTAAATCTGCCATGATAAATTCCTTTCTAAGAACTTAAGCGGTAGCTTTGTCGGCAACGCCATCGAGGAGGGCGTGTAAGTTGCCGGAAAGCGCGTTGGTAACATCGTGAACTGGTGACAATAAGGTGGCGACCACTTGAGCGATAAGTTCGTTCTTGCTTGGTAAGCCAGCTAATGCCTTTACGTCATCGGCGCTAAGGAATGAACCGTCGGCGCTAATGGCACCAACAAACTGAATTGTTGGGTTAGTTTTAGCGAATGCATTTAATACTTGAGCGGGAGCTACTTCGTCACCATCGTTGAACGCGTAAACAAGCATGCCTTCGAGGGCGCTGCTGTCGGTGTTCTTGAGGGTGTCGTTTTGTAACATGGCCTGACGGACTAAGCGGTTTTTGACCACTTTGACCTGTGTGCCATTGGTACGAGCTTCGCGGCGTAATGCCTGCATTGCTTTAACGGTTGTGCCTTTGTATTCGGCGACAACTGTCATTTTTGAAGTACCAAGCAGTGCGGCGACTTCATCGATGACTGCTTGCTTTTCAACTTTGGTTAATGCCATATGTTGTAATCCTTCTTTTGCATTACGCAATCTATTCGACCTGCTAGATTGCTATCGTTGCCAAACAAAACGTCTCTGCTGGAAGGCAGAGACGTAAAACTCATTCAAGAGAATATGTTTGTACCTTGGCGACTGATTAAGGATTGCTTAACGCGTTCCGGTCGCTGTCTCTGGCAACTTATCTGTTATTTTAACTCAGTTATGCTACTAAGTCAACGGGGGTGATGGCGGGGACATAAACTGTAGCGTCGAACATCTTTTGCCTTTCGCGGCGACGAATGTCGACTGCAAGAAGTTGCGACAGGTAGGACGAGCTTGCTAAGCGTTGTTGGCGCACTGCAATAATCTTGCGCGCATCCTCCAAGGCAAGTTCTAGGACAGCTTGCTCATCAAACTTGGGATCAAAGGTGTAGCCATCGTAATCACCGCCGTCTACCAGACAATCAGCAACTGCCTGGGGGTTATCGAATGCCACTGGCGTCGGATCGACATAGGTGTCGACGTTGTATGCAGGTCGTGTGAATGTTGTTTCGAAGTTATGAGACATGTCTTAATCCGCCATCATTGAATCTGGTGCTACGTAGCCCATTGTTAGATTAAGTTCACGTGACAGTACCGCAGCTCTTTGGCGCTTAGCTGCAAGCTCGTAAAGTGCATCGAGTGGTGAGCCGAGGTCTTCTGGGTCAGCATCATGATAACGATACTTGGTTTCCTCCGCGCTACTCATACCATGAGCTACTACATTGGACGCAGCTTGTTGCAATACTCCGTATTGTTCCGACATCACCTACACCCGGACCATTTCTGCGACTTGACGGGTAGCCAATGTGCCATACATATGAGCAAAATCGGGGTGAGTGGCAGGTACTGCTACTTCCTCATGAGTATTCATATCAGTGATTTTTCCCTGCTCATCTTCATTCGTAAAAGGCACCGGTGAAAACGCTTCCCAGTATTCACCCATATAGCCTGGGGTTTCGTATGCGGATGTTTGATTAGTCATAATATTTCCTTGTTCAAATTAAAAAATAGGCTTCGGTTGAAGCCTATTAGGTTGTGGGGCTGTGCGGTGAGCTTAACGCTCGGTGGCTTCAACCATAGTGAAGCACAGCCCTTGGAGGCCTAGAATGATTGCAAGAATCTGCTTCATCTGATTAAAAGTCATAATGGTCTATTATCTCCATATTACTCCCGATGTCAAGCACTTGACAATGATTAACTATTGCATTCTTATAGTAAAAAGCGTATCATGATAGATGGTTTGAGAGCTATATTATGAATACAATTATACAAGTTACTCCAGAAGACGTGATTGAGCACACTGTTTTTCCAGGTGAAGAACTGCATCCACGTTTAAACACCGTAGAAGCACGTAGATTTATTGGTGGTCTTGCTAATGGTGAACGAACACGATTTGAAGCACTTACTCACTCAGATGGACTACCAGATGCCGAACGTCAGGAGAAGTATATTATTAAGAAATGGACCGACCAAGAGGACATAAGTTCTCTTGCGGGGCATCACAGCAGCCGTGCTTTGCAGCTTTTGCGGCATTATGCGTTGAAATGCCTTGATGATCCTAACACTAAACCTGACCATCTGAATTTCTATTATCCGTTAGTCGACTCCAAAGCTCCATTTATTGCAGCAATGCATTGGGACCAAGAAAATAGGTTCAGACGTGGGATTGGCAGAGTGTTGTCTATAGTCAGTGATGTCCCTCAAGAGTTGACTCGGCTGCCAGTGATTCATCGTCACGAAGTAGTACCTCTTGAACACCGTGAATTTATAGTTACAGCCGGTCGTGTTTGCATGCAGAATACAGTACATGTCATGGCAGATAATACTCCGATGGGCTCAAATTATCGATTAGACGTAGTACGCGAATAAAAGTAAATGCTTAGTTGAGCTGGTTAAGCTTAAATTGGGTGTACCGTTCGGCCGCAAGTCTGGTTAGTGCTTCGTCTTCACCTTTATTCACGAATTTCATGGCTTCGGCCATTTGGGGGTGCACCTCGGCAACTTTGTTGTGCATTTCTAGGACTAATTTGCGGTAGCCAGGGTGTCCCTGGGGGCTGGTGCGGAGTTCGTGGAAGTGGAAAGCTTCGCGGGCATTGTAAGTTATTTTCCAGCGCATGCGGTGGCCAAGTAGCGTGGCATATTGTGCTTCGATGGCATAACCGGCGCCCTGTAGTTGGCTATAGAGTTTAAGACTAATGTCGAAACACTGTTCGAACTGATCACTCAAGCCGGCGTCCTCGATGAGCTGCGGTACTTCATAACCGTAGCGTGGGGTTAGAAATTGCCATTGTAAGTCGTCAACCATGCGGTGGCGCTGTAAATCACGAAAAATACCATAATCACATACAATATCCCAGCTATAGTGGGCTTTTTCGAGGGCACGGCCTGGACGGTGACGTCGATTCAGTCGTTCACCCATGTAGGTGTCGAAAGCATTGCGCTTTTGGTCGTATGACCATTCGTTCACTTCTGATTTAATTGTCTTTAGTGGCAGCGAGGAATGCTCATAGAGCATATCTGGCACCAGGTCTAGTTCGTTACGAGGCCAAACATCTACAAGAGTGACGGCGTCACCGGCATCGACGCTGTGATTGGCGGGCAATTGCTTATTGGCGAGTTCGGCAACTTTGCTATAGGTGTTGGCTCGGTAGGCAATGAGTGCCCCGCCCCGCTCTGGGTTATCGGCGCGTTCTAGGAACATGGGAACGATTTTACGGGCTTCATCTAGAATGTGCTTACCGGTATCTTGGGCTTCAGGTAGTTCATCGCTCTGCAGGTGCATGATAAGGCTTTCTAGGGCTTGGCCCGATGCAAAGATGCCAACGGTTGAAGTTGTCGCAACTGGCAACACAGCTCGCACAGCATCGCAAGCTTGGGCGCGCGTAGCACCCTTAAATGCAACATCACGCTCAGCCTCGGGCACATCAGAGTGTTCTACGACGTAGTCGGTTAATTTGTGCACCATCTCAGAGTACAGTTCAAAAATGGTATCGATGCTCTTTTTGTAAAGTTGTTTAGTCTTCTTGTCGAAGCTCTTCGGCATGTGATAGCGATAACGGCCTTTTTCGTCCTTTTTATCGTAATAAATGTAGCGGGTTGACTGTTCTAAATAAGCAGCCAAACGACCCCACTCTAGCTTTTTTGTTAGTAAATTTGAGGCATTTTCGATGACCAGGTGCGTGCCGGCAAGTTGTTGTACCGAATCATCGCCATAGGCGGTGATAACTCGTTGTAATAGCTTGCCGTCTTTGCCCATTTTGCCGGCGAATTCGTCAAGTAAGGTAATGCGCATATCATCGCCTCGTCGGCTCAGGCGGGCCATGGCAGCAGCGATTGTAACGGGGCTTAGATTTTCGTTGAATACGTAAACGTTGCCGGTCGTGTTGGTCAGTACTGAATCTAGATAAGCATCGCCAGCCGCGGTGGCCACAGTTTTGCCGTTACGTTTTTCGACAAATGATGCCGGGTCGACGTCTACGACTAGTGCTTGATTTGTACCGGGTGTTAACGGTTCGCTGTCCAGCGGCGGTTCGTGGGGAGCAACGCTGGTCTGCATTGTTTTAATAATGTCTTTAACAGCCTCTGGTTGACTGAGATTAACGCCGTCACGAGTAGACATATTTTCTGATACCAATTGCCAGATTTTGTCGCTTACTTCTTGACTGGATTCGCTGGCAAATACTACTGGTAAATTGCGCTGTTTGGCTTCCCAGAGGTAGCCGGCGCGTACACGCTCCAAAAAAGCACTATCTAGATTGTCAAAGCGCTCACCTGCACCGCGATGCTTGGCACGTTCCACTAGCACGCTGACGGGCGCATCCATAACAATCGTTAGGTCTGGCTCAACCCCGTTAACCGCGAAGGCTATAATATTGTTAATAGTGTTGTAGTCCGGTACGTCGCCGCGGCCGTAGTATTGGATTGCTAGCGTGGTTAGGTAGTTGCGATCAACTACACAAAATATCCCCTGCTCTACGCTGTCTTTAATCACTTGTAGCGACTGAGAACGAGCAGCATTGTAAAGCAGAACTTCGGTAACGGTGTTCATAGGGTAGCGCGGATCTTGGGTTAAATGACGTAAGGCTCGGGCCGTTAAATCGCTTTGGCTATCGGGTTCGCGAAGTGTGCGTACTGGCAGGCCGGCTGCTTGTAGGCGGTGAGCAAGTTCATTAATTTGGGTAGTTTTGCCGACACCCTCTGGGCCTTCAATAACAATGTAGCGGCCTTTATTCATAAGACAGCCCCTCGACCTTAACCGGAAGATTGCGATGGTCCTTGTAGGCCTTTGGCAGCATCATGTCGGGAGTCCAGGTTTTGATAATAATATCGAGGTCAGTACCTTGTTGATATTTACCACTGAAACCACCGTCGCGGCCTTCGCCATAAGAGCCATCAACTTCGCCAGTTTCGTGGAATACAGCCTGGGCAATACGTTCGCCAACTGGGAGTAGGACGGTTTCGCGCTGGTTTAAATTATAAATTTCGAGGGTTAGTCGGTTAATGTAGCCTGGATCGATCCAGCCGGCATCAAAACAGACGGCAATGCCATTACGACCCCAGCTAGAGCGGGCTTTGAGTTCGTAGGCACCAGGTGCCAAAATCCCAAAAAATTCATGGGTGTGAGCTAGTATACGTTCGCCAGGCTTTAGCGCAATTACGGGGTGATCAAGCGGAATGTTGTTTTGAGGGCTAAAACCATTTAATTTGCACCACTCACCGTGGGGCATCGCCTTGTAGGGGCCATCAAAATAGCGTTCGACATCTTCACGGTCAAAAGGATTATAAATTGTGCGCTCATTCATGCGTTCAATGCGGTAGTAATGATACCCAAGTGTAACGTCGAGGCTGGCCTGACTGACATGTTTTGGTTCAAATGGAACGCAAACAATATGCCCTTGATCAATAGCCGCACGGATTTGCGTGTTGCTGTACACACTCACAGTTGTTCCTCCAATACCTATATCTTACGAAGAAAGTTGACAAATGCGCAAGTGTAAAAAGTACTACTATTTATTTGTTAGCAGCTGCAGTGTAAGTTTGCTGCAACTGACGGAGCCTTAAGCCCTGGTAGACTTGCCTAGCTGTACGCTGTAAATCATCAATTGAACCGTTGTTCAATACAAGGGTATCGGGTTGAATTAAACTGCGATGACGCTCAGTGAGATCTTGTAAATCTTGGGCAGGCTGAGCTGGACGAGATATTTCAATTATCACGCCACCGGCATTGCGAATGCGCTCAGCGTCGGTTGGATAGCGCAAACCACCGACTGTGACGAGTTCACACTTGGTGGGCTGCAAAAGCGCAATGCGACGTACGATTTCGTCATACCATACACCGGCACCGCAGACTATTACCAGATTGCCACCGAGCCACTGCAGTAGCGGCCTGAATAGATGCTTATTACTTTCATCAATTTCAAGTTTAGCAATTTCAGGCGTGGCTTTTACTGCTCGAAGGTATTCTAATAGCTTGTCAAAGTGATCTGGGTGGGTAGCGAGCCGTTTTGGTGTAAGTTTAATGTCAACAAACGACGGCTCTGCATGAACGCATTGAAGCACAGCATTGGGGAGCGGTTGTAACCATCGATTAATTGCCGCTAGGTTGTCTGGGTCAGGATGAGTTGCTCCGTCAAAACGTAAGCAGTTGGCAACTTCGGCAATAATTTCCCATGTTTCGAAATGCTGAGCTGACGGGCTATTAGCCGCCAACAACCTGGCAAAGGTTGTTTTACCATGCCCAATACCACCAGTTATTCCAGTAATTATCACCGCGCTAGTATAGCACCGTGCTTAGTTTGTGGCAGCTAAATCAACGACGATTGATGGACCCATGGTCGTAGATACATGTACGGCCTTGAAGTAGTTACCCTTTAGGCTGCTAGGCTTGTTGCCCTTAATGCTCGTGAACACAGCTTGAATATTGTCGGTAAGCTGCTGTGGAGTAAAGCTAACTTTACCTACGCCCATGTGGACGATACCAGTGGTGTCAACGCGGTATTCAACGCGACCTGCTTTAGCTTCACTTACTGCTTTAGCAACGTCAGTCGTTACGGTCCCACTCTTAGGGTTAGGCATAAGGCCGCGAGGTCCGAGTACGCGGGCGTACTTACCAAGCTTAGACATCTGTCTAGGAGTTGCATCTAAGATATAGAAGTTAATCTGACCTTTTTCGAGGTCTTTAAGAATTTCGTCAATTCCTGCAATGTCGGCACCAGCCTTTTTAGCAACGGCAGCATCGTCAACGTCAGCCAAAACAGCAACTTTAACAGTTTTACCGGTACCAGATGGTAGGACCAAGTTGTCACGGATGTTCTGATCGGCGTGACGAGGGTCAACACCTAAACGAACATGTAGCTCAACAGTGGCATCAAACTTAGTGGTGCTGGTCTTTTGAGCCAGAACAACGGCTTCTTCGACGCTGTACACCTTGTCTTTGTCGATGGCTTCAGCCACCTTGCGGAATTGCTTACCACGGCGCTCTAATCGGCTACGAGTTGGGATGACGGGGACTTTTGGTTTGTCTTCGGTGTCACTTTCGGCGTGAGCGGCTTTGCGCTCTTCCTTTTCGATCTTAGCTTCGACTTCGGCTACAGCCTTGGCACTGCGCTTACCGGCCTTGGCTGTCTTTGGCGCCTCGGTGGTTTCGTCCACATCAGTTACCGGCGTCGTAGCGACGGGAGTTTCTGTGATTTCTTCTTTGATTTCAGCCTTTGGTGCGTCAGTTTTCTTCTTTGTTGCCATGATGTTATCTCCTTCGTGGTGTTAGCGGCGCTTGGCCTCCCACAATTACTGTTAAAAATCTCGGGATTTGATGAGTTCAAGTTCTACATCTGCAAGCGTTTCTTGTGGGAAACGTACAAAACCTCGAGGGTCTCGTATTGGTTCTTCGAGCGGTAGCGAAATGTTATGTTCTGCAAGTATGTCTTCGATCTGATGGAATAATTCTATCTTTTCGAAATTGCTTTTATTGTTTGTCATAATGCTAGGCCTCGACTTCGACGCCCATAGAACGAGCCGTGCCGGCAACCATCTTCTTTATAGCTTCGACATCTTCGGCGTTCATGTCGTGAGCTTTTTCTTCGGCAATCTTCTGCAATTGTGCTCGGGTCATTTTAGTAGCGATCTTTTCGCTGTTAGGGCGACCTGAGCCTTTTTGGATGCCTAGTTCGGCACGAATGCGGTCATCAGTTGCTTCACCAACAACGCGGAAAGCCATGGTGCGGTCATCGAACACGGTAATATGCGCGGTAACTGTTTTACCCATCATATCTTTAGTAGCGTCGTTAAACGGTTGGATGAAATCCATCATGTTAACGCCGTACTGACCGAGGGTACTACCGACGGGAGGCGCTGCGCTGGCCTGGCCACCTTTAATTTTCATTTTTAGATTTGCTTTGACGACTTTCGCCATATTTAATACTCCTTAATTACGAAGTTTCACCCTTAATGAAGCCGGGCTACTCGTTCTCCTACCTTTTAGTAGTGTGTAACAGATGTCATTCTAGCAAATAATCAGCTTGCTGTCCACTAGATATCTAGCCGCGCACTGGGTGGTCGAGCTGGGATTGCGTGGTTTCGTCAACAAGTTGCTTATATTCATAAGCTCCACACACGCCGGCTAAGGCTACTGCACTAAGTGCTAGGCCGACAACGAGTTTTTTCGCCGTTGACATCCCGTCCTTACGTTCGTTTTCGTCAAATTGTGGAATAGCGTTTGGATCAGATTCAATCATTGGAGGACTCCTTTAAATAACAGTCAAAACACATTATAGCAGATACAGCAACAAATGTCCAGGCTGATAATGCTTGTGCATATTTGACACATGGTGTATAATATATTATTAATTACAATTATGAACGCTAATACCTCACTCCCTGTTTACGCGCTTACAATTCTTGAGCCTTCTAGAGGCTTCGAGATGTCCGATAATGGTGATAGCTATTTTGAGGCTG
>CAYXYX010000004.1:0-20786 GCA_964469755.1 uncultured Candidatus Saccharibacteria bacterium
AATCCGTCTGTTTTTTTTCTTGTTAGAGTTTTCATAAGGCAAATGCCCCCTTTTGTATGCTAATCAGCTTGTTTAGCCGTTAATACAAGCCCAGACATCCGAGCTGCCTGATTCATACTTGTATCCAACTGCGTAGGCTCGTGTTGAGGCAGTAGCCGTAAAGCCGCCGCCTGCCGCGTTACACTGCTGTCCAAATGCATATATAACCCTAGTCTTAGAAGCATTAGCTGTTGTGGTTGCTTCAACTTCCGTAAGCTCCTTAAATTCGCTGGCTGGCAATGCACCAACTGTACCAGTCTGCGTAAAGCCAAGCTCCGTAGGAGTATCACATTGTGCCTGGTCACCGTTTTTGTTCGACAGACACTCAGCAAGGAGGGTCGAAACACGTGATGCCTCTGACTTACGGGCGTTGTTACGCTGGTTACGGTTTAACGATGGAACGGCTAGGAACACAACCAGCATAATCAAACCGGCAATTGCCAGAACAATCAGTACTTCGATAATGGTGAATCCGTCTGTTTTTTTTCTTGTTAGAGTTTTCATAAGGCAAATGCCCCCTTTTGCTTTACTTTAAATGCTTATGTTTTGATAGTACTAGCAGTCGTTTCCAAATGCAAGCACTTCTTAAATAACGACCTCTTATAGTCTATGCCCTACCCCCCAAGCCCAGATGTGTTTGCGAGGGAGTAAATCGGCAGCAAAACGGCAGCAACAATAATAAAGGCCATAACACCCATCAAGACCATCATGACCGGCTCAATGGTTGTCTGAAGATTCTTAATTTCATTATCAAGTTCTTTTTCGTAGTAGTCGGCGGCCTTGCCCAGCATTTGCTCCATCGAACCCGACTGTTCGCCAATTTTAATCATATTTGGTACAAGCTCTAAAAAGTTAGGATCGCCAGATAAAGCATCGCCCAAACTTTTACCTGCCCTGACTTTGGTAATAGCATTTTGAAGGGATTGTTCTATGTACATATTATTAACGGCCTGGCCAGTTATTTCCAATACTTGCAGAATAGGTACTCCACTGGCGACCAGTGTACCGGCCGTTCGAGTAAACCGCGCCATATACATTTTCATGAATAGAACTTTTAGAATCGGCGCACGCAGATAGAATTTATCTATAAAGCGCTTACCACCAACGCTTCGTGTCCATCGAGTCGTAAGTATTATTGCCGCAATCGCAATGATCAGGAAGATCCACCAGAACTTAATAACCAGATGCGAAATAACCAACAATATTTTGGTTATGAGCGGCAGATGAGCCCCTGGCATGCTGGTATACATCATTTCGACTTGTGGCAGCACTTCTACGACCATAAACCCAAGTACTGCCAGCATGACGACCAGCACGATAAGTGGATAGATCAAAGCGCCACGAATCTTTGCCATAATATCGGCATCTTTTTCCTGCTGGTTAGCAAGCCGCTCCAAGGTAACATCTAAGGTTCCACTCACTTCACCGGCGGCTATCATGCTTAAGTAAACGGGGTTGAATACTTGGGGGTGTTTACCGAATGAGTATGCGAGCGTGGAGCCACCTTCCACGTCGTTGATAATCTCGTTAATAACAGTCTTAAGGGAATTATTTGTGGTTTGTCTGCTAACGTTTCGGAGGCTTTGTACAAGCGGTAGCCCGGCATTAATCAGTGTGCTTAGCTGGCGGCTAAACAAAACCTTGTCTTTAGCCTTAATGTGCCTAAGCTTGCTACCTTTACCAACGCCATCACCTAACACAATCTCTAGAGGTACCAGATCCTGATCCTGAATTAATTTAGCAGCCGAATGTTCGTTTTCTGCCTGCAACTCAGACTTTATGGTTTCACCAGTCTTGGTGTTTTTTGCGGTGTATTTATAGGTCAACATAGTCGATTTAACTTCTCATTAACCGATCAATCTCGTCAATATCTACTGCAAAGTTACGCGCCTCATCGTAGCTAATGGTCCCCTCATGTATAAGGTTAACCAGTGTGTGGTCCAGGCTCTGCATGCCAAATTCAGCGCCGGTTTGAATAACGGCGTCTAGCTGGTGCGTCTTACCCTCACGGATAATGTTACGTACTGCTGGGGTTACCAACATAACTTCGGTTGCAGATATACGCCCGCCACCGATCTTAGGCACTAACCGCTGCGAGCAAATGGCCATCAGGATGTTACTAAGCTGTGAACGAATTTGTTGCTGCTGGTGCGGCGGAAACACATCAATCATACGGTCGATTGATTGTGCGGCAGAGTTAGTGTGCAACGTAGCAAACACTAAGTGACCAGTTTCAGCAATGGTAATAGCACTTGCGATAGTTTCGAGGTCACGCATTTCGCCAATCAGCACTACATCTGGATCTTGACGCAGCGCACTACGCAATGCCGCGCTAAATCCATAGGTGTCATAGTGAACTTCTCGTTGCACGATTACCGACTTTTTAGACGTGTGGGTGTACTCAATAGGATCTTCAATAGTAATGATGTGCCGGCTCTGCTCATTGTTAATCTTACTTATCAAAGCCGCCAAACTAGTTGACTTACCCGATCCTGTCGGTCCGGTAACCAAAACTAAGCCACGAGGATAATCGGCAAATTTTGAAACAACTTCTGGCAAGCCGAGCTGGTCAAGACTAAGGATTTCACTGGGAATTAATCTGAGCGCAGCCGCTAGATTGCCTCGCTCATGGAAGGCGTTCACACGGAACCGACCCAAATCACCGAAGGAGAAACTAAAGTCGAACTCTTTATCTTTCAACAAAATTTGCTTCTGGTCTTCATCGAGGATGGCAAAAATCAGCGTTTCCACTGATACATCGGTCAATGGGTCAGCACCAGAGACTGGAGTTAGGGCTCCATCCACACGCAACATAGGCGGCAAACCAACTTGCAAGTGCAAATCGGATGCCTTACGCTTAATAACTTCTTCTAATAAAACTTCTATTTTTGGTGTGTTTTGCATTTGGTGTCCCACCCGTTGTTATGAATCTTGCTGCTTAGCATTTGGCTACGCATTCTCTGATGCCGCCACCCGGTTAACCTCACTTAATGTCGTCAGCCCTGCCAATGCCTTTAGATAACCGTCTTCGCGCATGCTTATCATGCCCTGTTGCTGCGCCATCTTTTGCATGTCGGTAGCTGTTGCTCGCTGTAAAATAAGCTTTTGGATCTCATCAGTGATCTGGAACACTTCGTAGATTCCCAGCCTTCCACTGAAGCCGTCCGGCGACTCGGGGCTCACTATGCCCTTAGTTAAAGTATAAGCATTATCAGTACTTAAGGGCAAGCTTTCATAACCAAGTTCATGCGCAACATCAAGCCGTTCAGCCTCATTTTTGGGCAATAGATGCCCCAGCGTAGCCTGTATGGAGGCTATCTCGGCAGGATCTGCCTCATAGGTTTCCTGCTGCTTTGTATTTCGACGTAATAATCGTTGTCCGATAACAGTGTGCACTGTGCTGGCTATCAGATAAGGTTCAATCCCCATATCCAGTAAACGCGGCAGAATACCGGCAGCGGAGTTGGTGTGCAGTGTGCTGAATACCAAGTGTCCGGTCAGAGCTGCCTGAACTGCTAGTTCAGCCGTTTCACGGTCACGAATTTCTCCGACCATCACCACATCCGGGTCTTGACGAAGAACGCTGCGCAATCCACTGGCAAAATTCAGGCCAACATCACCGTTCACTTGAATTTGATTAACACCACTTATTTTATACTCAACGGGATCTTCAAGTGTCACGATGTTGATCGAATCATCCAAGATTTCTTGCAGTAAAGCATACATGGAAGTTGTTTTGCCGGAGCCGGTCGGACCAGATGTCAATACCATTCCGTGAGTTTGCGTAAGCCCACTTCTGATAGTCTTTAGGGCAGGTCCCCGGTAGCCCATATCCTCAAGCTTCAGACTAATGCCATTCTTGTCGAGCAAACGTATGACCACCTGCTCGCCCCACACCACCGGTGATACAGAAACACGCAGGTCAATCGACTTGTTACTTACTGAAATACTAAAATCACCATCCTGCGGCACGCGATGTTCGTCAATTTTCATATTTGCCAAGATTTTTATACGGCTAATAAATGGTGCTTCGGTGTTCTTTGGCAACTGCATTAATTCCCGCAAAATACCATCAATGCGGCAACGGATCTTTAAGCTATGCTCAAGAGGTTCAATATGTATATCTGAAGCACTATTTTTAGCGGCAAATTCTAAGATGGTAGATAACGCTTTGCTCACTGGTGAATCTTGAACGAGAGCTTCGATACTCATAGCGTTTGATGAGGTACCGTTAGGAGCAGTGCCGGTGGTAACCTCTGACCCTTGCTCGCCCAAATCGGCCAAGGCACCAGCCATTTCCTTGCTGACATTCATCTCATATTGCTTAAGTACGTGACGAATGCCCTCTTCTGAAGCAACATAGACTTTTAATGGTCTACCTATTTTATTACTCAAAAAGTCGACAGCCTGAACGTTATCGGCATCAAGCATAGCCACTACAAGGCGATGATTTATTTCGCCAATAGGTACCGCCATACATCGCTCAGCAACATCTTCCGGTAACAGATCCAGTACCTCTGGCTTAACCCTGACAGTCGATAAATTCACATATGGCATATTGGTCGCCAGCGCGATAGCATTTGTTAATTGCTCATTGCTGACCTTACCCGAAGCTACTGCTTCTGCTAAAAATGGCTTGCCGTTGGTCTTAGCATCCTGCTTTAACTGTTGAATATCGTCTTTAGTAACGATGCCGTCGCTAACAAGATATCCTTCAATCTGTGCTTGGGTAGCGTCGGAAATTACTGCCATTTTTAGGGTTCCTTACTAGCTAGTTATTGTCGCTAAACGGCATTGGGTTTGTGCTGTTACCAATTTGAATTGTTTGTGTTGGGTCTACAGAATCACTATTAAAGTAGGCTGTTTCGGGCGTCTTAAACGTTGCCGTAATTGCCGGTGCAATTTCGACCTGTTGATGCCGATTCTTTGGTGTGGCAAACAATAATTGCGATGCAATTAATGATACAACTCCCGCCACACAAGCAACGGCAAAGATCATGATAATGTCACTCTTTTTCATTTTTGCCCCCCTAGCGAATATCTTTCTTACCGATGTTAAACTGCTTTTCTGGCTGGTAGTATGTTTTGGCAGTCACGTTAAGTGTCAGCCCTCCCTGGCTACCCGAAACATGTAAGGTTTGAATCTGAATTGGACGTATGGACCGCTCAAAAGTTTGGGTCATTTTTTGTATTGACTGGTAATCGCCCTTAGCGGCAACTTCAAACGGTATGGCTACCACTTGCGGATTGTCACTAATGGTATTCCCGGTTTGGGCAACTTCGTCGTCGGTACCAGTAATACTGTCGATTGTAATGTTTTGGGCACTGAGTAATTTTTCTAGACTTGCGGCTAAGGCTGGAAAATCGTACTTACTTGGTAGTGCGTCAAGAACAATTTTTGAGTTGTCACCATCTTTATCGGCAACGCCTGACGGATTGCCACCGAGCACATTTGGTTGTGAACCAACAAAGTTCTGGTAAGAGGACGTAAGGTTCGTAATTGCAGCCTCATTCTTCTTAAGCTGCTTCACGGCCGTCTTTTTAGCACCAATAATTCGGTTCTGATACAACATTTGGCTAAACAAAGCATGCGCTGCTATCGCGCAAAATATAACCACAAACACAGCCGCACTCGTGGCAATAATAACCATCTTGTTATCTTTATTTATTGTTAGCTGTTTGGTAGATGGTTTAGCTGCCATGTTACTGATTCTCCGATGCTTGGTTTTGCGTAAACAAGCCTGTTGGCTTCTCAATGACTGAGCGTGTCGTTACCTTGCTCGGAACCGTTAGCTTAACAACATTGGTGACATCAAAAATTGCCTTATCGAAAGTAAGCGTAATGTCATAGGTGGCGTTTGTGGGCTTACGTGTAAAACTCGCAAGCACTACATTCGAAAATGGCTTCTTTTGAGAATTATCTTTATCTGTACTGTACGTGGTAAATTTAAGCGTATCAACAAAGGTGTTAACTGCATCTAAGCTTGGCGCTTCGCCTGTCAGTTTTATGGTTGAAGCGGCAAAGTCAACGTTAACATCGGTGAGCGATATATTTGATGGCGTAACTTGAGTCAAGTAATCGTACATCCTTGAAGCAATTGGTTTTTCGCTATGCAAGCTAGGTAGTGTTGATAGCTGATTTTGAACTGTCAGCACCTTACTTAAGTCCGGCGTAGCTCTAATTTTAGCTGTGCTGGTCTTGATGTCTGAATTTAGACCCTTCATATACTGCTTCTGGACGACATTAACGAGCAAAAAGAGCACCACTAAAACGCCAAACGCAACAGAGCCCACAATCAGCGACACGCTAATGGTGAGTTTTTTGACTCGGGCGGCTTTTATAGAGGCAAGTTTTACATCCGGTAATAAGTTGAACTGAATCATTCTTGACGCTCCGCTAAACCAACAGCCACACTAAATTGACTCGAAATAGCCGCTAGCTCAATTTCACGGTCTTGACTATAGCTAACACCCTTCCACGAATTACCGATTTCAACACTAATCGCAAGCTTATCGGCCAGATAGAGTGGGAATTTTGGAATCGTTGCTGCGCCACCGGTTACTATCAACTTCTCAACTTTGGTGTCAACATAGCGTGTCTGATAAAACTTAATGGATTTTTCGACTTCGCCAACAAGTGAGTCAACAACGTCTTTAATAGCTTGAGACACCTGACCTTCCAGTTTCTCTTCGCTCAGCCCAAATCGCAGAACGAACTGTTCCGCTTGCTTGTCGTCAATGTTAAGGTTCTGTGAAGCGGTGCGAATAATGCTTTCTACGCCGACTGGTATTGATCGTGTTAATCGAGGCAGTCCCGCGTTCGTAATAACTAGATCCGTACTACGAGCACCGACGTTAATAACCGCCTGCGTTCCTGTAGCATCAGCCGTTAACAGTGATCGAGTCATAGCTAAGTTATCGGGCTCAAAAGCGATAACATTGAGACCAATTCCCTCAAGTAAATCAAGGCGATCCTCAACAAACTTATTGCTAACACTACTCAGCAGCACTTCAACCTTTGTTTTGTCGACCGGAGAATCACCAAGTAAAGCCCAATCAATTTTAGACTCCGCTAATGGAGTCGGAATCAGCGCATCTGCCTGAAAACGAATCGCCTTTGCTAAATCCCCTTCATTTAAGCGGTCAATATCAGCTAAGGTCGTAAACACTTTTGACGACGGCACGCCAACGGCGACATTTTTTGAACTTATATGAGCCTGCTCGATCAGTTGGGCAACTGCGCGGGCCAGCTTTTGCTGATCGCCTTTGGCGTCACTAATTGCAATATTGCCATCAATAGGCATGTAGGCGTACTTTGCCAGCTCTTTTACGGGTCCAGTACCCCTGAGCTCCACCAACCTAATAGCCGATGGGCTTATATCGAGGCCAAAAAAGTCTGCTACATTATTTAGTACATTCATCTGGCTCTGAGTATAACTAAGCTTTAGCGGTTTAACAAGACTGACTCGTGCTAGCTAAGTGAACTTACTTGCAGCCGTGGCAACACACATTCTACCGCTAACTTGCCAGTCAGATGCAAAAATCCTATTTAGAGCGTTTTTTAACGCTATTTTTGAGCCGCCGCAAACGGATGTAGTAGACTACGCCCACCCCAATAATGGCAGTGATAATGAATATAATTACGAATGTTTTAGGGCGATTTTTTGTCGAAAACACATTAGCGACGTTCGAAATACTGTCACTGCCGGCATCGTATAACTTGCCGTCGTAAAACGGTGATGGTTCGATCTTTGCTTGCGCCTTATTGTCGCCCTGAGCCGTACTGGAAGGCGTAGTATTGTTTTGATTGGACTGGGTTGTAGCGGACGAACTGCCCGAAGAGGCGCCTTTGTTTTTAGTAGCGGACGGTGCTCCCGGCCCCGTACCTTCCGGGTTAGGCGTTTTGCCACCATCTTTGCCGTGCACCAGCCCACCGGTTATGCCCGGATTAACGCCTTGCAGGGGGCCCAGATCACCCGGGCCGCACTCCGGATTAGTGTCACCTATACTTTTTGCGGACTGGTTATAACAGTGGCCAATGAACTCCAACCCGAAAAGATTATTGTTCTTACTATAATACTGGTTACTGTGCCCCTCATTAGAATCGCAGCTCGCATTTAGATAAATACGCGCGCTCTCGCTTAGTAGAAACTGTGAGCTATTATTGATGACGCTAAACTGCGGAGTGAAAAGTCGTTGCCGATTTAGGAAATTACGGTTTTGACCATCAACGCAGACAGAAAACTTGCGATCAGCATTAAAGCCATAACTATCGCTCCAATTTGGCCACGATACAGTTTTACAATATTGCGCCGAGTCACAAATAATGCCGGATAACGAAAGTGACTTAGAAGGATAAAGAAACTCTACAATTACGGTAAACGGTTGGCTTGGATAAGGATTATTATTGACCACAAGACTAAAAGTTGGCAGAATTTGTTCGCCTACTCTCGCTGACTCAATTGGATTTAAGCTTCGTGGTTTGCTTGGATCAAACCCCAAATCGGATCCGTCCGCCACCATTGACGGATAATCGTTAAATACGCCCGATGCCCCGCCTGGCGCATCAATCTGACGGTCGCCAGATGTATCGATAGTATCTGCGTGAGATCGTAAAACAACGTAACTGCCAAAAAGGCTTATTCCCACTACAACTACAGCAGCTAAAACAAAACGTGACCGCCCAGCAAATAAAGTTCGATATGATTTTGCTTTTTTAGTAGCTTTACGGCTCATACAAGAAAGTGTAGCGTATACATGCTTGAATGCCACATCTGTTTGCAATTTCTGTGGGATAGATTATTTATTGTTACCTCTGTTATAATATTTCGATATGGCATCACTTTCAATCGGCATCGTCGGCCTGCCCAACGTAGGCAAATCAACCCTGTTCAACGCCTTGACCGGCAGCAATATTTTGGCGGCTAATTATCCGTTCGCGACCATTGAACCAAACACCGGTATTGTGCCCGTACCGGACCCTCGCCTGCACGCCCTGAGCGAGCTTTACAACGGCGCGCCCATAAAACCAGCGACGGTTACCTTTGTAGACATTGCTGGCTTGGTCGCGGGTGCGTCACAAGGCGAAGGGCTGGGCAACCAGTTCTTGGCAAACATTCGCACTACCAACGCTATTGCGCATATTGTACGCGCCTTTGCTGACACTGACGTTGTACACGTCGACGAAGCGCACAATCCTCAAAAGGATATTGACGTAATCACGACCGAGCTGGTTCTAGCGGACTTGCAAACGGTGCAAAAACGCCTGCCCCGACTCGACAAAGAAGCGCGGGCTAATCCTAAATTACGCCCGCTTGTTGATAAGCTCCAGGCAGTGCACGACCTGTTAGACAGTGGTAAACCGGTGTACGGCAACCTAGACAAGGCGGCAATCGAAGGCCTCGAAGATTTACAATTATTAACGACCAAACCGGTAATTTACATTTTTAATGTCGACGAAAACGATTTAAGCGATTCCGCCAAGCAGCAAGAACTCAGCGCCATGGTAGCCCCTGCTCAAGCGCTCTTTGTATGCGCTAAATTAGAATCCGAACTAAGCGGGCTCGACGAAGATGACGCCCAAGAACTATTGGAAAGCTATGGTCAATCAGAATCGGGCTTGTTGCAGATCATTCACGCCGCGTATGCCACGTTAGGCCTACAAAGCTACCTCACCTCTGGAGGCACGGAGGTACGCGCCTGGACAATTCCCGTTGGTGCAACCGCCCCACAGGCCGCTGGCGTGATTCACGGTGACTTTGAGCGTGGCTTTATTGCAGCCGAAGTCGTTGCTTGCCAAGACTTATTAGACGCCGGTTCACTGACTGCCGCCAAAGCCGCCGGCAAAGTACGCACCGAAGGTAAAAGCTACGTCATGCAACCCGACGACGTGGTTGAATTTAGATTTAACGTTTAAAAAATTACTAGCTTGGAGCCACTTGGCCAGTAGGCATAGCCCGCTTATCGGACTGCGCACGTACAAATGGGCGACCAATCTTGCGGTTGCGCAACATTATAGGCAGCTTGGAATAGGCAATACTAAGTGGGCTGATTTCTTGGCCACGCTCGAATGATTTATCGGCATCACCACGCGCCGGCTTCACGGCAACCTGCTGCTTAAAAACTTCCTGCTTTGCATCAGCCACTAGTTCTTCTTGGCTTATTGGTGTGGGATTAGTCGCAGACTGAACTGGCACAATTGGCTGAATGGACTGTGACTTTGAAGCCGGCTGCACAGGCTGTGCGCCATTTTCTTTTTGAAAGTCCTCTAGCAAACGTTGTGCGAATAAGTAGTCCGAAAGTTCGGCGTTAGGCTTAGGTAAACTAGCATCAATTTTTTGTTCCTCGATATGCGTTTGCAATTGCTGGTGCTGCGCTAACAGATACATTTGTAACTGCTTATTGATCTCTTCGAGGTGTTGCTGCTGGTTATCGGCCTTTTCGTTTTGCTCTTTTTTGATCAGTGTCATCCGCTCCTGCACCAAATTTATAAGCGAGCGCAGCCTTGGCTGGTTGTAACTTCTGAACTTCAGAGTTTTACTGCCGGTACTAATGGTTATGTTTGCACCAAAAAGTCGGTGACTGTAGTCAATTTCGTTAATCATATCAAAGCGTAGGTCCTCTACAGTGAGGTAGTTGAGCGGCTTTTTGTCGATAAGTAACACACGGGCATCGGTTGCAACCAACAGCGCAAAACCGCCTTCATAATAACCATTTACGCACTCCGCCATCGTTTCGTGTTCGTGCAAAATGTGCGGCAATTCACGCAGCTCCGCTTGATTCCACAGCGTAGAGCCGAACTTGAGTTGTTTAAGTTGTTCCTGGACAATTTTTGGATCTACCATAATGTTTATCTGGCCTCCTCAACTTGTATCCTTATAGTAGTCCTAAAGCCACAAAATACATGTAACATTGCTTACAATTAACCAAGATTTTAATCACAAACGATTAGATTTAGCTGTTACACAAGCATGGCGCGTAGCGCTGGCTCGTCTAGGATTGTAATACTTGCTTGACCGTTCTTTATGTATCCCTTACGCTCTAGGGCGGCAATCTCACGGCTGGTGGTCTCGCGACTAGCGTTCACCGAACTAGCAATATCTTGATGCCGCAACGGTATACCAATCGACAGCCCGCCTTCAACATCGTCACCAAAACGAGCGGCCATCGTCAGTAAAAATGAAACTATTCGCTCGCGCACCGAGCGATATTCCAGGTTTAGGATCCGTTCGCAATGCAAGCGGTACATTTCGATGGCCATATCGAGCAATGGCGCCATAGCATCGGGGTGCCTAGCAATTTCTTCCTGAAAATATTCCCGGCTAATCACCCAAACGACTGTTGGGGCGAGTGCTTGGTATATAACTTGTCTCTCTTCGCCCGTTATTGCCCAAATAAGTGGGAAGATTTCGTGACTTTTGCGCACAATTAATAAGTTTTCTTCACCGTACTTAGTGATATCGTAAGCTTTGACTAAACCTTCATATATATAAAAAACACCCGACGGAACTTCGCCGGGCCTGATAATGTAATCGCCTTTACTGTAGGTGTGCTTTACGCCTTGACGCCTAAAAAGTTCCACCAATTCTGCCGTTTGCCGCATATTCGCCAACATATACTAATTTACTCCGATTCGCACTCGCAATGCAACTACTTCCAGTTAAGAATGATGTTCTCGATGGTTTTGATTATTACATCGTGTCCGGGAATTGTGTTGTCTTCAAAGTAATGATTCAGCTCAAATGTCCCATCAATAACGTCCAAACATTGGATTTCATCAGCTGTAACGTGAATCTTGTCGAGCGCTTGCACGTTAGCTAACGGGGTCGCCACAATCAAACGTTCAATTTTAATTGGCTTCAAGAATAGTTCCGCGGCGTCAAGCAGTGCACCACCCATTAAGCCATCAGCTACCAAGATAACATTATGCCCCGCCAATAGATCTTTACGCATGAGTCCCCCGCTTCCGAGCAGTGAATTCATTTCATGCAGCTTAGTTAATTTTTGCTCCTCAATATAACCACGGAATTCACTTTGTAACTCCTCTATATCGCCACTACTGTAGTCGCTGTTATAGGTAAAATTGCCCTCGGAACTAATGCTCCCAATACCAGACGGCTCACGCGGCAAGGTTATTTCGGACATTAAAATCATACCTAAAACACAGTGCAATTCAGCGGCAATCTGGGCGCCCACCATGACACCACCGTCATTTAGGGCTACAACAGCGCAGTTTTCATAACGATACTTAGGTGCAAGCCTACCAGCCAGCGCCCGACCTGCCTGAGCCCGAGAAGCAAAATACATACTGGCAGTATAGCTTAAAAAGCATTAGCACATTGATCTATTTTTGCTTGAGCTTGAGCAAATAAAACCGCTCGACGTTACCTTTGGCGCCGCTCACCTGCGAATCGGCTTTGTCTATAATAATAAAGTGCTGCTGTGTCCACGATTCAAAATCTTTTAATATTTCGCGGCGCATTTTATCATTTTTAATAACACCTTTGTGCTTAAGTGAGCTGGCTGCCGCTTCGAACTGTGGCTTTACCATGACAGCAATCTGCGTACGCGGATTACACAATTTTGCGACCGACGGCAGAATTTCGCGCAGACTAATAAAAGACACGTCCGCCACCACAACATCGATGATTTGATCTGTTAAGAAGTTGCGAATATCGGTTTTTTCGTGCAGTTCAATCTGTGGATGCCCCGCAAACTAGGGTGGAGCTGATCGGTGCCGATTTCTACTGCCAGCACCTTTTTAGCGCCTTGCTTAAGGGCGTACTGGGTAAAACCACCAGTACTACTGCCCACGTCGAGCACAACGGTATTATTAAATTTTATGTTCAACGCGGCTGCGACGCTGGCCAGTTTTAGGGCGGCTCGGCTCACATACTGCTCAACTGCAGTAACTGTAATTTGGTCGTTATCATCAACCGGCGTGCCGGTTTTGATGACCACTTTTCCATTAAGCTTAACTTGACCTAAGCGGATGTAACTTTCGGCCTGACTGCGTGATGCAACCAGACCGCGAGCGGCTAGTTCTTGGTCAAAGCGCCGCTTCATAAGCCCCTAGCTCTTTACGCGTTCACGATAAGCGCCATTGCTCGTATCGACCGAAATCAAGTCACCTTGCTTAATAAAAGCTGGCACTTTGATGGTGATGCCTGTCTCGAGCGTGGCGTCTTTGGTAATCGAGCTGCTCGTGTCACCTTTGACGGCATCTTCGGTGTAGGTGACCAATAATGGCACGTTTTTAGGAAGTTCAACGTTAATTGGGTTGCCTTCAAAAAACTGTAGCTGACAGATGTCGCCTTCTTTAATGTACCCGGCACCATCGCCAACTAAGTCACTGCTAACTTCAAACTGTTCGAACGTCTCTTGGTTCATAAAAAAGAATGTCGAACCATCTGTATACAAATACTGCACGTTCTGATTGGTAACATCGGCACTGCCAAGTTGTTCGTTGCCCTTAAAAGTCTTTTCGAGTACTTTACCGCTGACTAGGCTCTTAATGCGCACGTTTACGATTGAACCGCCGCGGCCCATAACTTTTTGATTATAGTCAACCACGCGGTAAGGCTCGCCTTCCAACACAAACAGGACGCCTTTTTTAAGATCGGTAATACTTAAAGCCATCTTAGCTCCACTCTGTCTTCGGTTTGTCTTTAGCCTCAGCTGCCGCTTCTGACGTGTTATCGTTTTGACCCTTAGTTGCATCCTCTGGTGGAGCTAGCTCCTCAGCTGGTTTAACTACGCTGGGCCCCCACGGCATATCATCGTTCCACAGTGAATCAATATTCGGCTGGCGCTCAGGTGATACCATCTGATACTCCTAAACGTTAGCAACAAATGGTAATAGTGCGATGTGACGCGCGCGCTTGATAGCAACGCTCAAACGACGCTGCTGACTTTCGGTCAGGCCGGTCTTTTTGCGGGTTTCAATTTGTCCGTATACATTAACGTAACGCTGCAAGGTCTTAAAGTCCTTGTAGTCGAAGAACGCAACGTCGGTTCGGTGTTTAAAAATCTTTGCCATATGTATCCTTTACGAATTATTAGAACGGGATGTCGTCGAGGTTGATTGGCTCATCGCCAACTTCTTCGACGACGTCATCTTTTTTCTTAGTAGAAGCGGGCTTTGGCGCAGTGCTTGCTGTGCTGCCACCATTGCTCCCGGAGCCGCCGTCGCCGCCAGCGCCGCCAAGGAAAGTAACGTCTTGAGCGTTCACTTCGACTTTGGAACGCTTTTGGCCTTCTTGTTCCCATGAACGGGACTGCAAGCGACCATTAACGAGGCACGGACGACCCTTAGTTAGGTACTGCGCAACGCGTTCACCGAGTGGTCCCCAAGCAACAACATCGATAAAATCGGTGGCTTCTTGCCAGTTACCGTCGGCGCCCTTGTAGCTGCGGTTAAGTGCCAGACTAAACGAACAAACGTTTTGGCCGTTAGGCGTTTGACGCAACTCGGGGTCGCGAGTTAGGTTTCCCATTAATATTACTTGGTTAAAACTACGTGCCATGTGGCAATCCTCCTTATTAGTCCTTTTACCCTACACCTGGACGAAAATCGCCGTCAAGTGCTGTTCATTAAAGAATAATGAACCGAAACACATTTTGCACCTTTATCCCTTGCTGCGGTCAGTTCTGTAGGCACCAGTGCTGCCTATCACTCGTCGATGTAGCTAAGGCTACCTCTCCTCTTGCTACGCATCCCTGGCACTCACCAGAACTATCCTCGCTACGGGCAAAGGCACACAATGTGTTTACTCTTCGTCTTTGTCTTTTTCGTCGCTGTCATTGCCACGATCACCGCGCTTGGCGGCTTGTTCAGCTTTTTCCGCTTTAGCGGCTTCAGCTTTGGCGATGGCTTTGACATCTGGCTTAGTGATCAAGAATCGGATCACTTCGTCAGTAATGTTCAATGTAGCTTCGGTGCGTTGCACACCTTCACCAGGCATTTCAACGGTGTAAAACACGTAAATAGCGTGCTCGTTGCCCTTGATTGCGTAGGCCAGCTTGCGCTTGCCCCAGTTGTCCGTAGCGGTGATTGTGCCACCGTTATCGGCCAAAATTTTAGTTACTCGCTCTTCGGCCTTGCTCAGGTCGACTTCGAGGTCTGGGTGGTAAAGCACGGCGACTTCATATTCAGCCATATTGCTTCCTTCCTTTGGTTAATCCATAGGGTTCAATGGTTTTTAGGTCATCAAAACTTCCATGGGGACAGCCCACGCGCATTAGTAGCCGCAAGCTGAAGTTGATAGTGGACCTAGTATAGCGTACTCACCCCTGTTAGTCAACTAGCTGGCGATTCCCAATCGAGCACCAAGCGCCAACGCGCGTGTTGCGGCCAGTTTATCTCGCTCCTCATGTGTGCCTAACTTGTAAAGCACGAGCTTACTCGCTACCTCAGGCATCTTAGGATGAAATTTACCGGCACGGCGTAATACCTTATACGGTTCTTCGACTTGATCAGCAGTCTGGTGAACTGCCAATTCAAGTAGCTGCTGGCCAAGTTTCTGTTTTGCTTCAATATTCTTAGTCAGTAAAAACTCTTCAACTTGCGTTTCGTTAATTCCCTCCACTTCTTGCTCCACCACAAGTTGTTGAAAAAAGTCACGCATAGGCTGATATTGATAGACCATATGGTGAAAACCAAAACTAGCCTGCTTTACCTGGTGATCTCGTAAGTTATTAAGTGCCTGTTTGTATGACTGCCGCCTAGATCCCACTTGCTCCTCTGGATCATACTCCTGGGTAATCCGACGCCGCAGACGTATTTTATCTGCTTTAGTAACTGGCTTCGCTTTTGCTGGAGTGCGCAGCAACGTAAGCTCGACATCACTCATTGGCACCACGACTGGCTCACCACTTCGTAAATCAATGGCCATGTCTGGCATATAACCAGCTGCAGCAATGACACATAGCTCAAACTGCTTTCGCGTATCAGTGGGTAGCTCTGGCCCAATATAGAAATTGTGGTAATTTGGCCTACCCGTCTTATCTTTATAGTTATGGTCTGTCGCGCGCACTAATTGTACGCGGGAATGACGCAATGCTCGGCCCCCCAGTCCCTGAAGTTCTGGCGCGCTATTAGCGTGCCATGGATGATGCCAGTTTGCCTGCGATGAGTTATGATCCAGAAACTCAAGTGGCAATATTGGTAAGGGTATCCCGGTAAGCTCATCTACTGGTGTGATAAGTTCAGCGGCCATAATTCGTACCCCCCTTACATAGCAAAACTCCCGGCACGGAGCCGGGAGCTAGAGCGCGGAGTAGTGGTGTCTCGCACTGTTCTGATTTTGGCAAAACATTGGTACCCACTGCCGTCCCCCTTTGCGTTTTTGTTCTTATGCTTAGTGTAAGAATTAAGAGCTATAAATACAAGAGCTTATATTGTTATTTAGCGTTCAGCAAACGCGTCATCGATAGCTTCGTCAGTGGCATCATGGCTACCAAACACGTCGTCCATAGAGCTTACGAGTACTTCACGGGGTCGTGAGCCGTCGGCGGCGCCAATAATGCCCTGCTCTTCCATTTGCTCAATTACACGGGCGGCACGGCCATAACCGATGCGCAGGCGACGTTGCAGCAAGCTTGTGCTGGCCTTCTTGTTCTCGATCACGACGCGCACAGCATCATGGAACATATCATCGTCGGCGCTGCTGTCGCCATATTCGCTAACCATACTGCCGGTTTTGCCACCGCCAATCTGTACGGGTTGGCTAACAACTTCGTCATCATACTGTGGTGGGCGTTGCATGCGTAAAAAGTCAGTGACTTTAGCCGTTTCGCCGTCTTCAATCAAAGCAGCCTGAATACGCTTAGGTTTAGGCATTTCGCTCGTAAGTAGTAACATGTCGCCGCGACCAAGCAGCTTTTCGGCACCCATTTGGTCAATGATGGTGCGTGAGTCAATTTGTGATGCTACCGTAAAGGCAATTCGGGCTGGTACGTTAGCTTTAATCAAGCCAGTAATAACGTCAACTGATGGACGCTGCGTAGCCAGCACTAGGTGAATACCGGCAGCGCGAGCTTTTTGAGCCAAGCGCACAACCAGGGCTTCAACGTCGCGAGCGGCCATCATCATCAAATCAGCGAGCTCGTCGATCACGATCACAATATAAGGCATACCCTCCTCTTTTTTGAGGTTGTTGTATTCCACAATATTACGGCGGCCGACTTCACTCATAGTTCGCAGGCGGCGTTCCATTTCGGCCACGGCCCATTTTAGAGCACTAATACATTTTTCGGGTTCGTTAATAACGGGGGTTAGAAGATGCGGTAGGTCATTATACGGGGCCATTTCAACCTGTTTAGGATCAACCAAAATCAGCTTTAAATCGGATGGTGAGTTGCGGTACAACAGACTCGTAATCAGCGAGTTGATCATAACTGACTTACCAGAACCGGTTTGCCCGGCCACCAACAAGTGCGGCATTTTAGCCAAATCGGCCACCACGGAATTACCACCGATATCTTTACCAATCACAAAACTCAGCGGACTATCACTTTTAGCCCATTCGGTGGATGCCAACAAGCTTGCCATACGCACGACGGCCGGTTTGACGTTTGGTACTTCAATACCAACGGCGCGTTTACCTGGGATTGGCGCTTCCATACGGATGCTGGTAGCGGCCAGGTCGAGCGCCAAGTTACTTTCGAGGGCCGTAATCTTATTCAGCTTAGTGCTGGACGGCGGGCGCATTGTGTATTGCGTGACGCGCGGGCCGATGTTGGCCCCTTCCATTTCGACTTCAATGTTAAAGTTTGCAAACGTGTCGTGAATCCGCTGAGCGTTGCCATTCACGTCACCGGCATCAGCCTTGTCTTGCTTTTGGTTTAACAAATTAATGGCCGGGAACTTCCAATTAGGGTCACGAGCCAAAGTCAACGCTTCGTGGTTCTCACTAACGGTTAATTTTTGGGCCGTATTCTTCATAGAACCTAGGCGAGATTGCTCTTTAACCTCTGGTGGCGCAGCACCATGACGCTCTACTGGCACCGCTTCATTAACTTTAAATGAGGACTCAGCAGCTTTGGCTTTAAGCGCGTTTAAATCAGTATCTTCATCGGTTTTTTTGTGGCGACTTGGAATCAAAGCCGCTACCAAATCTTTAACGCTCACACCAAAAGCGAAGCACAAAGCCAACGCGGTAGCGACAAAGAATAATAACGCCGCTGGAACCTTATCGAGCGCACTTAATATGACACCCCCGGCCAGCATACCAACATTGCCGCCGTTACCATTTGCCCAGCTGCCGCTGGCATCCTTAGCGGCAAAACTGACCGCTAAAAAGCACGAAGCAAACAGCAAGGCCGCCAACATGCTAATAAAGTTCCCCATTGGGATGCGCTGATCTTCGGCCTTAAACTTGTGCACGCCCCAATATATGAGGACAAGTGGAGTAATGTAGGCCGCCCAGCCAAAGGCCCAATAAGCACCCTGGAATAGCCCGGTTGGCAGACTTCCGCCGGTTCCGAAGCCACCAAGTAATAAAAATACAGCTATCAAACACAGCACAACGGCGCCGGTGTAGGCCCAGAACGGTGATCGCTCAGAATGAACCGCCACTACTGGTGCGGATTTTTTCTTTTTGGTCGATTTTTTCTTTTTGCTAGCCATTGTTTTGGTTATTATATCACTTCTTAGTCTTATAGGTCCCGTCTGGCATCACTCTTTTACTAACTCTTACTGCTTCTGCATTCAAGGCTGCTAACTTAATCTCATCTGCAGCCTGAGTATCCTTTAGCTCAACCTGTTCGGCGTATGCCTCCCGCAGTGTTTTTAAATAGACACCGATTGCACGCTCACTAAGGATAATCTCATCACTTGCCTGTTCGGGCTGTAATGGTTGTTCTTGGGGTGGATACTGATCTTTCATAATGTAAACTATAGCAAATAATACATCATTTGTCAATGCTTATGGTTAATATTTTGGTGGTCGAAATCGGTGAAACCGAGAAAACCGAATATATCATCTTTGCTATAAAATATGACATATATGCTATACCCGCATAAAACAGGAACGACAATTTTGCGCTAACGCTCATACAGCTTCAACCATAATCATAGTGCCCTCCCTAGGGTTAAGCCACTATTCTGAACTATACGAAAACAGACGTCTGTAAGATTCGCTACTGCAAGTGCTTAGTCTTGCTGGTCTTGGCCAAGCAAGCGGGCGCGCATTTCTTGGAAGCGCTTTTGCTGGTCGGCGGCGACTTCTTCGGCACTCTTGGTCTTAGACTGGTGTACCGTTTTAGCCGCGTCAGTTTTACCGCTAATGACATTCACTACAGGGATCACTATTGGGCTGCGCTGAGTTTGCTCAAACAGGTAGTGCCCAATGTGGTCCTTAAGTTCAGCCTTAAAGCGATCAAGGTCAACTCGCTTAAAGCGTTGCTGTACGGCACGTTTCAGTTCAACGCGGAGGCCGTTCATGACCTCTTCATTTTCGCGCATGTATATAAAACCGCGACTAATGATGTCAGGGCTGGTAAGCAGCGCACCGGTCTTTTTGTCGATGGTGAGCACTACCGATACTAAGCCTTCTTCGGCAAGCAACACGCGGTCTTTGACAACAACATTACTGACCATGGCACCAGTCTGGTCAACCAAAATAGTACCGTGAGGCACTTCGCCAACAACTTCCATCTTGTCGGATGTAAAGCCGAGTACTACGCCGTTTTCGACATTGATGGTATTGGCACGAGGAATGCCCTCTTCGATGGCCAAGTTGATGTGACGCATCTTAGAGGTAAAGTCACCGTAAATCGGTACGAAGAATTTTGGCTTGGTGAAGTTAATCATATCTTTGTACTCGTCGATGCTGGCGTGGCCAGAAACATGTAGTGGGCCGTGGTTGTCGATGTCGCGAGTGATGTGTTGGAAGACGTGCACGCCCTTTTTGTGCAGGTCATCGACCATGCTACGAATGCTGGCATCGTTACCGGAGTATGGAATTGGCGAACTCGAAAGCACGACAGTGTCTTGCTCCTTCAATTTAACGTGACGGTGTTCCCCGTTGCCCATGCGTTGCATAGCCGAACTTGGTTCACCTTGCGAACCGGTGCAAACCACGACCAGTTCGGTATCTTTAATGGTTGCGGCGGAAGCGATTGGTACGAAGGTTCCCTTAGGAATTCGCACGAAACCGTGGCGCACGGCCATTTCGAGCGTACTAACCATACTACGTCCGTCCATAGCCACCTTTTTGTTGTGAGCTACGGCGGAGTTAATGATCATCTGGACACGGTTCATGTTAGTCGAAAACAAGCCAATAAACACGCGGCCGGGAGCTTGTTCCATAATGGTGTCAAAGCTGGCCTCGATGGTGCTTTCGGACGGCGTGCGTCCTAAACGCTCGGTAGTGGTACTTTCGGACAACAGTGCCAATACGCCTTCGTCACCCAGTTGTTGCAAGCGCTCAATGTCGCTGCGTTCGTGGTCCAATGGATTAGGATCTAGACGGAAGTCACCGGTGTTAATAAAGCGACCGATTGGCGTATCAACTACGATACAGGTACTGCCGGGGATGGAGTGCGTAATTCGTACCAGCTCCACAAAGAACTCACCGATTTTGAGGCGTTCGTGAGTGTTTTCGTTCATGGTAACGGTTTTGAGTTCAAAGCCGTCGGGCATTGGCAGACCAAAGTTACTAAAGATTTCTTCGACACGGCCAATAGTAAATTTAGAGCCGTAAATAGGCGCTGGGAAACGTGGCACAATGTGCGGTAAGCCGCCA
>CAYXYX010000004.1:20796-32263 GCA_964469755.1 uncultured Candidatus Saccharibacteria bacterium
ATGTGATCCAGGTGTCCGTGCGTAATAACGTAGGCCCGCAGCTTATGTTGAATCTGTTCTAGGTATGCCGTGTCGGCAATACCGTACTTAATACCCGGCAAATCGACACCAAGGTCGTTGCCGCAGTCCATGATAATGGCGTCGTTGGCATATTCCAGCACGAGCATGTTCTTAGAACCACCACCGTCCATGCCGCCGAGGCCAATTAATTTAACCATTGGCGAATCATCAATTTGATTAGCGCGCTTTGGTTTGCCAGCTGGGGCTGCTTGATACTGATTAGCAATGCGCTGGGCGTCCATTTGGGTACGCTTAAGGGCACGCACGGCTTGGCCGCGAGAAACGCTTAAGTTACCGCCGAGTTGGCTTTGTGACTTACCGTCTGACTTGCCACCCTGCTGGCGTCCACGGCCATTACCGCGGTTACCACCCTGTGGTTTGCCGCCTTCGGCACCTTTGGGTGGACGGTTGCCATCTGGATGGCTTGGGTCCCGTAATAACGGGTTAGGTTTTGTTGGTTTATTTTCTTGTTCTGGTTGCATAAAAACTCCTGTTTTAAGCTTGTAAATTGATTTTCTTAATAATTGATGGGATCACCGCGAAGTCGTCCAATAACGTCTGGCGCATACTGCCGTTATAAAGGGCAGCGGCTGGATGATACAGCGGCAATAATGTTACTTCGAGCCCGTCGTCATCGTCTTTCATATTCAGACGAACGGTCTGCGGTTCACCATGTGACTTGCTAATTTGCAGGTCCGGCAGGAAGCAATGAGCGCTGTGACGCCCCAGAGTCACGACGACCTTAGGTACAATCACTTCCAGCTGGCTCTGTAAATACGGCAAGAAGGCTTGCTTTTCGGCCGGTGTCGGATCACGATTGTCCGGCGGCCGGTACTTCACTATGTTAGTAATGTACACATCCTTGCGCTGCAAACCTATTGTTTGGAGCATTTCATCAAGGAATCTGCCACTGGCTCCCACAAATGGAAGACCCTGCAAATCTTCATTCTTACCCGGTGCTTCGCCTATAAAGACGATATCAGCATTCGGATTTCCGTCGCCCAGCACGAGCTGGGTGGCTTGTTCAGCCAATTCCGGACACACCTGGTTGTCCAAAATTCGCTGAGCAATCTCATTGAGTTGCTCTTGCTGGCTACTGGCGTCGGTGTCTATCATGCACAAAACTGGCGATTAATTTAATGAAGTTCTGTAAGAATCCAACCAAGAATACCAAAGCTAACAGATAATCCAGCCAATTACCGCCGTTGATGGCCCAGCTCATAAAAATATAAGCTAGGCCCAGCTCGACAAGCGCAAATACGGCGTAGCCAGTTCGCGTTTTATGAAACTTGTCGAGCTTGCTAAGCATATTATTTAGACTCTTTAGCTGCGGCTTTCATGCTTAATTGCAAACGGCCGCGATCGTCGATAGCCAGCAGCTTAACGGTTACTTTGTCACCGATTTTAAGGACGTCACTGGGGTGCTCAACTCGCTTATCGGATATTTCGCTCACATGAACCAAGCCGTCTTTGCCAGGCATAATCTGCACAAAGGCACCGAAGTCCATAACGTTAACAACTTCGCGGTCGGTGTAAATGGCGCCAACTTCGGGGTCTTCGGTAATGCTTTTGATCCAGGCAATAGCGGCATCGATGTGCGCCTTGTCGGGACTAGCAATCATTACCGTACCGTCATCTTTAATGTCGATTTCGGTTTCGGTTTCGGCGGTAATCTTTTGGATGGTTTCGCCGCCCTTACCGATGATTTCGCGAATCTTTTCGGGGTTAATCTGAATTGATTCAACGCGTGGAGCGTATGGGCTTAGTTCGGCACGAGGTTCAGCAATCGTAGTTAGCATGTGCTCCAAAATGTGAGCCCGACCCTCTTTACCCTGCATGAGCGCTTTTTGTAGCGTTTCGACAGGTAAGCCGTGCACCTTCATGTCCATTTGCAATGCGGTAATACCTTTGGCGGTACCGGCAACTTTAAAGTCCATGTCGCCAGCAAAGTCTTCCGCGTCAGCGATGTCGCTGAGAACGTAGGTGTCGTCACCGTCGACCATTAAGCCCATGGCAATACCGCTAACGGGTGCCTTAAGTGGCACGCCAGCGTCAAGCAAGGCTAAGGTGCTGGAGCAGGTAGCAGCCATGCTGGTAGAGCCGTTCTGAGACATGATTTCGGTGACACTACGGATAGCGTACGGGAAAGTTGCTTCATCTGGCAATACAGCCGTCAGCGCACGCTCGGCAAGGTACCCGTGGCCGATTTCGCGGCGGCCTGGTGAACCTAAGCGGCGAACTTCGCCAACCGTCCAGCCAGGTGCGTTGTAGTGGTGCATGTAGCGGCGTTCAGTGCTGCGCTCCATGGTGTCTACAAGCTGTGAATAACTAAGCGGCGACAGCGTGATGATGTTCATGCCCTGGGTCAAACCACGCGTAAATAGGCTTGAACCGTGAGCTCGTGGCAAAAAGCCAACTTCAGAACTTAACTGACGAACTTCGGTGAGTTTACGGCCGTCAGGACGGGTTCCGAGGGCAACAATGCCCTTTCGAACGTCCTTGTGCAATGCCATGGTAAAAGCGTCTTCGTAAATCTGTTTGCTGTCGGCAAAGTCATCGCCGAGTTCTTCGGCAAAGTGAGCCATGGTGGCTTCTTTAAGGCTAGCAACCAATTCATTGCGTTCAGGGTATGGACGGTGTAAGTTGGTGCCCATTTGGCCCTCTAGGTAATCGGCAACGGTCTTTTGGATGTCCTCGTCGGGCAGGTCAAGTTCGTATTCTTGAGCCGTTACACCAACTTTTTTAACCAGTTCTTTTTGCAAAGCAATGGCCGGGGCCATGGCTTCTTGAGCAAAGGCTAACGCTTCGACAACTTGTTCTTCGGTGACTTCGCTGGCGCCAGCTTCAACCATCATAATTCCGGCTTCGTTACCGGCTACTACTAGGTCAAGGCCGCCCTTTTCGAGCTGTTCAGCGCTCAAGAAGCTTGCTAGTTTACCGTCTGCGTCATAACCAACTCGAACACCAGATACGGGGCCCTCAAATGGGGCACCGGTGAGCATAAGCGCTGCACTAGTAGCAATCATAGCCACCATGTCGGGGCGGAAGTTCGGATCCATGCTGAGAACAGTCGAAATCCCCTGCACTTCGTGGCGGTAACCCTTAGGCCACAACGGACGAATTGGACGGTCAATCAAACGGCTAATTAAAATAGCGTCGTCACTAGGACGACCTTCGCGCTTAATAAAGCGGCTACCGCTCATTTTACCGGCAGCGTAAAACTTCTCTTCGTAATCAATGCTTAACGGAAAGTAATCCATGCCTTTAACGGTCTTTTTGCTCACCATGGCGGTGCCCAAAATTACGGTCTCGCCGTACGTTACTAGGACAGTTGCGCTGCTTCTAAAGCCCACGCGGTTTACTTCAAAGCTCAGTTTTTTACCGCAAAAGTCGGTTTCTACTGTAATAATTTCTTTGCCTTGCGGATTGATGGTTCCAGCCATGTTTCCTCTTTCTTTCTGTTTGGGAGCCTTAGACAGGGTGCAAATATAGCCGCCTAGCTTGTGCTAAAAGCGCGAATATATCTGTGGCTCTGTCTGAGGCTAATTCTCAAACGTTTTAATGTGCACAAGCTTGTCCCCTCGAGCGAATCGAGAGGAGTAGTCTACGCACTAGCGACGAATGCCGAGCTTCTGGATAAGATCCAGGTAGCTCTGCGAGTCACGATCGGCAATGTAGCGCAGTAAGCGGCGACGCTTACCAACCATTTGCAGCAGCCCACGACGAGCCATAAAATCGTGCTTGTTAACTTTAAGATGCTCAGTTAATTCCTTGATGCGCTCGCTGAGCACAGCAACTTGGGCGCTTGAGCCGCCGGTGTCTTTGCTATGGACTTGCACGCTTTTGATCGCGGCAGCCTTTTTTTCTCCAGTAATCATATAGCAGGTATTCTAACAGATGAAGTCATCTGATGCAAGCGGCCAAACACTAACAACTACTTTTTATCTCGATTGGTCATTAACTCGCGGCGGTGCACGACGTATTCCTGTAGAGTTTCGTAGTGGTTGAGTCGAAGTGCGCGCTCTTCAAAGTCATCGTCCTCGCGTTTGCGAGATGGCTCAATAAAGACTTTACCCTCTTTGGCATCTTCGGCGAGATGCTTCATTTCGCTACGCAATTCCTTACTTAAGGGGTCAGGGGTACGCAAAGCTGCACTCAAAAACCAGGCCCCCATACGTTGCGTGGTGTTAGCTGAAGCTAATGATACAGGGACATTGCGCTCACCGACGCCACGGCCATAAGGACTCTTACTGTTGTACCAAACGGGTATATCGGCATTCCCGACTGCCCTGCCCTTACCAACCAATCCGCCCATCCAATGAGTACTAGCAATTTTTGCTTCAGGGAATGCGCGAGAAAAAAACTTTGTTGCGTAATCAAGCGTCCGACCTGTGGACAAAACTTCATCAACAATTAGCACTGTTTTACCGTCGAACTGCGTGGGAGCATCATCAATTGATTCAACGAGTCCATCACGACGATCGCTAGGATTGCTTAGGAATACAGATCGTAAGCTTCGGATAATAGACTCGTCAATTTTACTAACATTCGACATTCCTTGGCCTTCAGGGTTGATACTTGAAGTCCATTGGTTACGGTCGATGTTTACAAATTTAAACTCAGGCATTTCAGGTACCTTGCCGTCTGCATCCGTAGCAAGTAGTGGCCACAAGTCTTTTGTTAGCCAAGCCAAAGGTCGGGCCGATTTATCAAGCCAGATGACTGCATCAACTTGCTCAATAGAGTGTTCACCAGTTGTCGCATCGACGGCTTCTACGCCATCAGTCATTAGATGCACTAGATTATCCGTAAGTCGAATATATTCGGTGTGCAGCTGTTCGGTCGTTTTAAAACTACCGTCTGTACGATGGTGCCCCGTAAGAAGTCGATAGCCAGATTCAGAAGGCTCGCGCTTCTCTAACTGAAATGGCATATTGTGTGAAAATGATTCTGCTGACATAACTATATAGATTGTAGCATAAGTACAATGGTTTGTCAATGTTTTTCGCCCTTAAGGATAAGGGCTGATATTCCGATATTATACTACTTTTTAAAATAAAGTCAAGTGTATTATTGAGTTATTGATTGTAGGTTTTGTTCAAGCACGTCTCTGTTAAGGTCAACTACTTCTACTGCATCTGCAAGTGCATAATCAGCAATCGATGTCCGGCACAGATCGGACATATACGCGCCAGTACCCAACTTTTTGCCCAAATCTTCCACCAATGACCGGATATAGGTGCCACTACCAACGCGACTGGTAAATTTGACGAACGGATATTCATAACTGGTTAATACACTGCTGTAAATCATGGCTGGGCGAGCTTCAAGTTCGACGGCTTTGCCTTCACGGGCGAGCTTATAGGCACGCTGGCCGTTAATTTTCATGGCGCTAAAGGCTGGCGGGACCTGCATAATTTGGCCCTGTAGCGTGTCTAGAGCCTCTAGGACAGCCGTTTGAGTCGGAATAGTATCAGATACCACCGTTTTTTCGCCCTCCTCATCACCGGTAGTGCTCTTAATGCCCAGTTTCATGACGACTTCGTAGGTTTTGTCTTTTTTGGTCAGTTCCCCGGCCCGGCGAGTGTATTCTTTACCAATAAGCAGTACAAGCAGCCCCGTGGCCAGCGGATCGAGCGTGCCGGTGTGCCCAACTTTGCAGTTTTTGGGCTTTTTGCCTTCGACAGTTGCCACAATTCGGCGCACGTAATTAACCACGTCAAAACTAGTCCAGGTCTTGGGTTTATTAACGAGTAATAGTCCTTGCATTGCCCCTAGTGTACAGGGTTTTTAGCTATTGCGCGGGTGGGAAGCCGGGTGGCATCAGGGGTGGAGGCACTGGTGGAGGCGCGGTTGGATCGTTGTTAGCAGAGGTGGGTGGAACAGGATTAGCCGGTGGAACGTTAAGCCCCTGCGGCAGCGGCAGCGTAAACGGCTGATCAACCGGGCCAGCTAGTTCAGGATCAACGGGTGGGGCTTGTGTCTCAGGTGGCTTCTGTAAGTCAATTGGCTGGGCGTTTAGCGCTTCAACTGGGCCGGGGTTAGAATCGGGAACAGCATTAATCGCCTGCATAACTTCGTCTCGGGCGTTGTCCAACTTTGCTTCGGGCGCAGCTGTTTGGTCTAAGTGAGGACTATGTACCGATTCTTCAATTTCGGTGAGTGTGTCAGCGGGGTCCATCCATGGCTGCGCTGGCATCCAATCGGGTGGTGCGGCTTGCATGTGCTGCGGGGCTTCCTGGGCTGATTGTTGGCCGCGAAGCGGCTGTTCTTGAGCCTGACTCAAGGGGTCAGTTGAGGGTTCAAGCGTAATATCGTCGGCTACCGCGTTCGCAGTCAAAGTACCGCCCATGCTTGGAGGTTCGCTCACAAATTTGCTGGTCTGCAGGGCAGGCTCTGGGGATTGTACAGTTTCGGGGGCCTCGGGGATTTCAGGAGCTTCAGAGGTTTCGGGGACGTCAGGGATTTCTGGGTTTTCTTGGGTTTCTGGTGCCTCGACAACCGGAGTTTCAGTATTATCCTGTGTGTTTTCGTCAGGATAGGTAGTATTCATATCACTAACTTCGGGCTCAGGGACCGGTACCTGCTCTTGTGGTTCTGGCAGCACTGCAAATTCTTCGGGCGCGGGCTCTGGCCAAGGCTCTGGCGTAGGCTCTGGCTCATCGTCATGCGTAATTTCGAGCGTGCCGTCGTTTGTAACTGGAGGTTCGGGGAGCGGTTCGGGCGCCGGAGCTTCGGGCTCTGGAGGTTCGGGAACCGGTTCGGGCTCTGGCTCGGGTTCTGGTTCGGCCAACTTGCTTGCAACCAGCTGTTGATTGGCACCGGCACTCATAAGCTGGGAGCTAACACTCATAGTTTGGGGCGATGTTTTACTATTACTAAAGCGTTCCGTCTCGGCAACTATCCCTGTTAACAGTGACGTGGCGATCTGGCCGTCTAGCTTAGACTTGTCAACGCTCGTACCCAACTCAGCAACTAATTCACTCAAACTACTAGCCTGGGAATCATTCCAGTTAATGGAACCTAGCTCGCTTGGCTCGGCGACGGTAATTGTGGCTACGGTGGCATCGTGCAGAATGCGGCCATGTGCGGTAATAGCGGTATCGAGGTCTTGCTGCTTTGAAACACCAAGCGCAATAACCATGTCAACGTTAAAGTCACCCTGGCTGTATTCAAGATCATCGGCACTCAAGCTGGTGCGATATGGGGTAATAAAGATCTTTACAACTTTGTCTTCGACCTTGTAGCGCAGCTTGTCGGCTTTGCTCTTGTCGAGTGAAATTATGAAATCCCGCAGGCTGTCGGTGTTCTTTTCGAGCGTAGCTTCAGGCTGCAGGAACTCGAGTGTGCTGGGGACTTCCCCGCTAAACACTGCTGTGGCATGCTTATCAAGTTTGTTCAACCACAGAGTTAAACCAAGGCAGGCGGCGAGTTGATCGACACTTGGATTAGAGCTGACGGTAACTAAAATATTCTTCGATTGCTTAAGCTTATCGAGGAACGCGTGGTGGGGGTTTGTTTTTTGATTATCCATGGTTTTTTTATTAGAGCTTACGCTTAAAATCGTACCATATCGATTGACTAATGCGCAACTCTATATTACGACAGTTTTGACAAACAGCGCTGTTCTCTTTACAATACCCTTCTGATTGATACTAAAATGTTAAGCAAAGGTTATAAGTCACATGCCAATCATTAAATCAGCTAAGAAGCGCGTTAAGACCTCTAACAAGGCCGCCGTGCGTAACAGCAAAACTAAGCGCTCACTCAAGACCGCTTTTAAAGCTTTTGGCAAAGACGCCAGCAACGAAACGCACGCCGCTGCCCAAAGCAACATCGACAAGTCAGTTAAAAAAGGCTTGATCCACAAAAACAAGGCCGCTCGCCTTAAAAAGCAAGCTGCTGCTCAGGCTAAAGCTGCCGGTGTTAAGCCAGGTGCTACCAAAAAAGCTGCCGCACCAAAAGCTGCAGTCAAAAAAACCGCGCCGGCTAAAAAAGCCCCTGCCGCTAAGAAGCCGGCTGCTAAAAAACCAGCCGTCAAAAAAGCTGCTGCTAAAAAATAAGGAGCTTTGATGTTGCTTGAATGGCGCCCTGCTGGGCGTCATTTTAATTGGCGATCGTTAGCAAATAATGCTGCAGTGCAGCATTAACGTCAAAGGTTTCACGTTTGCTACGGTTATCAATCTTGAGCAAGTCGGCAACCAAGCGCTTAAGTTCTGTAAGACTAAGGTTCCGAGCGATGCTGCTGCTTTTTTTGACCACGTACGGGCTCACTCGGGCTTCAGCCGCCACGCTATCGAGCGATTTTTGGCCGGCCGTTTTTATGAGCGCTACAATATGCAACTGCCAAGCCAGCATAGCAATAATCTGTTGCGGTTCGACCTTTAAGGCACGCTGCTCGGCATACAATTGTAGGGCTCGCTGCGTATTACCGCTAAAAGCCGCCTCTAATAGTTCAAAGATAGTGCTTTGTGGCGTTGCTTCGGTGAGCGCATTGATGGTTTGACGCGTCACCATAGGCGAGTACAGCATCAATTTAGTGAGTTCACTGTCCAACAATTGCTGATTTTGCCCGACCCGAGCCACTAAGTAGGTGGCATCGCTCTGGCTCAGACTGCCCTGCTGATCTTTAGCCTGTTGCGTTAGCCAGCGAGCCAAACCATTCTGATCGAGTTCATTAAATTCCTGATACTCGGTCGATTTTTTAAGATATTTATAATAGCTTGAGCGCTTATCGAGCTTGGGCTCAACCACAATAACTTCGGTGCTTTCGGGCACGTTTTCTAAGAGGTCAGCAGCCGTTTGGGCAAATTGTTTGTTGGCGCTGCCACGCTGTAACACAACCATTTTTTTGTTCGATAAGAACGGCAGACTGGTCAGCGCTTCACTAATGCGCTCAATTGTTGCCTCCTCGCCGTCGATTCTTTCGAGCGCCATGTCGCCTTCGGCCGCTTCAAAATTTTTTACAGCCACTTGCAGCGCATGGCTGCGGGTGTAGCTATTTGTTCCAGTTAATGTGGTCACCATTCCTGTTATTGTACCCTAGTTTCCGCCCTGTCGTCTCTGAAAACACACTCCTACAAATGTAGTAGATTACTACATTTGCAGGAGTGTGCTTGTTACTTGTGGTGATTACTAATGACACCCAGCCGCAAGGTATTGTAACAATTGGCACTGTAACTTCGGTGCATGTTTGCTATACTTGCCATCAACCCTATGGCGCGAGTGATCATCGTTTCGAATAGACTGCCCGTCAGTGTCAAAAAAGTCGACGGTAAGCTGGTGTTTAGTCAAAGCACCGGTGGCGTTGCTACTGGGCTCGCCAGTTATACCGAAAACCCATCTAACCGCTGGATTGGCTGGCCGGGCATCACCAGCGAAGAGCTCACCAGCGCCAATAAGCACCAAATCGTCCAAGAATTGGCTAAACACAACTGCATACCGGTGTTTATGACCAAAAAACAAGTTGATGATTTTTATAACGGTTACAGCAATAGTATTTTGTGGCCTCTGTTTCACAACTTGCCTGTACAGGGTAAAAAAGAGCGTGAACGCTGGTGGAAAGGTTACCGAACAGTTAATAAATTGTTCAGCGATACTATTTTGCAGGTGGCTCAAAAAAACAGCCGTATTTGGGTACACGATTACCAATTACTGATGGTTCCAGAGCTGTTACATGCCACTCATCCGAAGGCAAACATTGGTTTCTTTTTACATATTCCCTTCCCGAAGCCCAAAGTTTTTACCAAATTGCCAGAGGCAAAAAAATTAATTCGAGGCATGTTGGGAGCGCGGCTCATCGGCTTTCATACGGCTGGCTACGTTAATAACTTTTTGGATACCTGCGAAGAATTAGATATTGGAACAGCCGGCAACGGGCAAATCGTTTTAGTGGACCGTATTATTCGTGTTACTGACTTCCCTATGGGTATCGACTACCAAAAATACGCCGAGTCGAGCAAAACAGCAGCCGTACGCACTGCCGCGCTCAAGTATAAGCTACGTTACAGGGGTAGGAAGGTGATTGTGGCTGTTGACCGCTTGGACCCGTCCAAGGGCCTCGTAGAGCGTCTGGAGGCCTATCGTGAGTTTCTTACCAAGAACCGCAAATTGCGCGGCAAAGTGGTATTTAGCATGGTTGCCGCACCGTCTCGAACCGACATCGATGTATATAAAAAATTGGCCTTTAAATTAGACGGCTTGGTGGCCGACATTAACGCCGAGTTTGGCACTAAGCACTGGCAGCCCATTGACTACATGAATATTGCCCTGCCCTTCGAGGAAGTCAGCGCCCTACTGCAAATCGCCGATGTTGCCTTTATTGCACCTATCCGCGATGGCATGAACCTAGTGGCCAAGGAATACGTGGCCAGTCGGCAAAAGCACGGCGTTCTCATCTTGAGTGAAACAGCCGGCGCCGCCCAAGAGCTTGGCGACGCCCTTTTGGTAAATCCAGCCGATCGGGCGAGCGTGGTCGAAGCCCTCGAAAAATCGCTCAAAATGCCGCAGCGCGAACTACGCAAGCGTTTTAGGGCTATGCAAGATCACTTGGCAAGCCACACCGTACACGATTGGGCAGGCAGCTTTATGAAAACTCTGCAGCAACCCGTCCCGGGCACCCAAACCATCCGCACGCCTACCCTTACTTCACTACGCCAAACCAAAATTAAGACTAACTACACCCTGACAAGTAAAAGACTAATATTGCTCGACTACGATGGTACGCTTCAGCCACATACCGAGCACTTTAGCCACGCAGCGCCGACTAAAAAAATACTCAGCTTATTAACTTTGCTAGCTAACGACAGTCGCAACGAAATTGTACTAATCAGCGGTCGTAGCCGTCAGGACATGCAAGATTGGTTCGGCGATATTCACGTTAATTTAATTGCCGAGCACGGTGCGCTTATAAAATCGGCCGGCCACAAGACGTGGCACGAAACCGTCCAAACTGGCCGACGCTGGAAGAAGAATGTCTTAGTAGTGCTACGTAATTACACCGAACTGACACCCAACGCCACCATCGAAGAAAAGCAGTATTCACTAGTGTGGCACTATCGTCAATCGCCCGCCTTTGCTGCCCAAAAGAATCTGCAAATTTTGCACCGCGTGCTGCGGCCGCTCGTAAAACAATACGGGCTGGAATTATTTGATGGCAGTAAGATTCTAGAAATCAAAGACCCTGGCATTAACAAAGGCAACGCCGTCTACCGCTGGCTCCGCCGCGATCATGACTTCATTCTGGCAATCGGTGATGACTTCACCGATGAAGATATGTTTGCCGCCGTTCCAGCTAGCGCTACCAGCATCAAAGTTGGCCGCGGCCGCACAATTGCCGACTATCGTCTAGCTGGCTCCGAAGAAGTAATTGATCTGTTAAAACTGCTCGCTAAACGCTCGTAACTGG
>CAYXYX010000005.1:0-7392 GCA_964469755.1 uncultured Candidatus Saccharibacteria bacterium
GTGCCACTGCAAATTTCGTCGTTGTAGTGCAAATAGGCCATTTCGACCAGTTCGGGAGCCAGACCATAGTCCTCGGCCACTCGTGCTGATGCTCGCTGGTAAAACCGTATTAAGCAGCCATTAATATCGAAGTACACAAAACTGACGCCACTCTTTGACTTATTGCGCTCTTTAACAGATGTGGGGCCGGCGTATCCAACCAGGTCATCGAGCGTTTTACCAACTGCTTCGGCAATACTCTGAATCGTAAAAATTGAGGGGGCCTTAATGGCGCCACGCTCGACCTTAGCCAGCGTGGAATAGCTCAAATTGGCCTTTTGACACAGCTCTTGCTGCGTTAAGCCCGCTTCTCGACGCGCTGCCTGCAGGCGTCGGCCCAACCCTTTCTCATCCATAGCCTTATAGTACCAGCGGAACGGCTGTTTTTACAAGCTACCTAGCATTAAATGGCTAATTTAGCGTGATCAACGTCTTGAGAAGAATAAACATCACCACAAATGACATGACAAATGATACGGCCACCATCGTCCAAACATTTTTGGAGTTACCGTAACCTATACGCTTACCTATTTGAGAATACACAAGAGCCGAAACGCCGGCTGCAATAAACAGGGAAATGAGGAAGTTATTCATTGCCTGTAGTGTACCACGTGAAATATTAACTAATTATTAACTTCGGTCTTGCTTATGCTTGCTTACGGCCCAAACTGGCCTAAACTAGCAGATTACAGGGGAGGGAAAGGTCATAGCATAGTTGGTTACACGCACCGCTCGGCGATTATTTGTGGTGCTCGTTTTTGCGAGCGCAGCCGTACTACTGTGGTTTCACTGGGGAAGTGGTAGCTCGTTTATAAACGCCCCAGACTCGTCCTGGGCCAGCCCAGTCGAAGCAAGGCTCAACAATATGGGGCCAGTCAACGCCAACAGCGTAGGGCGCAGCTACGATTGCACACCGTTGAGCTACCGTATGATCGATGATTTGTCTAAAACCATGCACGAGGGCTGCTTTGTAACTGCTGCCTTCGGCATGCTCGACCCAGACAGGGGTGTAGCAATCTTTAATGGCACCGACGAGGCCGAAGAAATCCGCTACGGTGGTAGCACGGCCGCTCTGAATGTCTTGCCTTACTCGGCCAGTGTCGCCCGTTTTGGCGGTTTTCCGGGGCAGGGCGCCTATATGTATTTGTACACCTACTTTCCAAGCAACATAACAGATTCACGCGACATATTCTTACATCGCTATAAAGACATCGCTGGAACGCCAAATTATACCGTTCCCGGGCCCGACGGCCAGCCACTCGCAGTTAATCCTCAGGCCTTTGCCTATGCTGCCCGCGGGCAATGGCTGGTTACCGAAGCGCCAGGGCATTCGCTGGTACGTATTAACCTGGCCACATATTCGGTGTTGCCGTTCGGGGGCACCTATACGGTGCCGGCCCAACCCTACGCGTCTCATTCAGCCAGCATGGCCATCACGCAAGATGGCCGCTACGCAGCAGCGGTCAGCACAGAATTTACAACCTTTAAGGTGTACGACCTAAAAACCTGTGGTGTCACCAGCGCTACCGATGGGCTGGCTCCCCAAAACTGCCAAGCGCACGACTATTGGAACTACGTTCGGAGCCAGGTTTCGGGAACACTGCAAAGCATTTCACAACTACGCTTTGTGACCGACGGGGTGCTGAGCTTTACTGCCACCACTAATCTGGGCACCGAAAGTTATGAACTATCGCCTGACGGCACCATCGGCTCGCTTATACCCTATTTGGGGCTTGGCGATTCCTTTGCCTCAGGGCAGGGTGCTTGGAATTACCTGCCGGGCACCGATACCTCTGTTAATCATTGCCACCTATCGGCGCACTCCTACCCGCTACGGCTTAACGCTGACCTGTTTGGCAGTAGCGGGCACTCCGTGGCCTGTTCTGGTGCCACCACTCACGATGTGGGCAACATGGCTGCAGGCTATACGGGGCAAGCCAGCGATCAACGTAGCGCAGCCGAACGCGAAGCCGATGGCAGTGAGGTAAGCCTTTTGCATGATTTCTCCCCCGGGTATCTGGCACAGCAGCAGTTCGTGGAATCATATCAGCCGGGGTTCATATCCCTGCAAATTGGTGGCAACGACGTCGGTTTCGGGGCCATGCTACTTCGCTGTATGAGTCCCCGCAGCTCCCTAAAATCGCCTAACCCAAACAATTGCTACAGCGACTACGAAGATAGACTAGAGGTCGAGCAATCCATTAACCGCACCTACCCTCAATTGGTGGCGTTATATCAGCAACTTAGGCGGGCTTCACCTCGGTCACGGATCTACATTATTGGCTACCCTCAGATCATTGCGGGTAATGCCAGCTGCGGTTTGAATGTGCATGTCACCTTTGGTGACATCGAATTTGCGCGCGACGCCACCAATTACCTTAATAGCGTCTTACAAAAGGCCGCGAAGGCCGCCGGTGTAACCTTTGTCGATATTAGTACTGCGCTTGCTGGCCATGAGTTATGTGGCAGCAGCGTGCCAGCAGTAAACGGTATTACCGCCGGCAACGATGCGCTCGGGCTGCTCGGACAAGAGAGCTTTCATCCCAATGCGCTCGGGCACGAACTAATAGCGCAGGCCATTTTGCTTGCCACCAAAAACTTCAAAACCACAGCAGCGCCGGTGCCCGATCCAATCGAGCCATCGCCAAGCACGACCGCTACAGATCCACTGCTCCAAGCGCCGCACTCTGGTAGGAGTGTGCGGACGGTTACTCGAGAAAAAACGACAGTAACACGCCATGTGGCCAAGGGAAGCAGCGTCACACTGAAGGCAACGGGCGTCACGCATGGCATAAAGCCCAATACTGCCTACACGGTAAAGCTTGGTAGCGTCGTTATAGGCACGACGACCAGCGACGGGCAGGGGAACGTTCAAACAACCGTTACTATACCGGTCAATACCAGTCCGGGCACACAACCAATTAGCATAGAAGGGCCTGGGCAAAACAATGACCCGATCAGCGTTGTGGACGACACACATATCGACGACACCCCAACAGATGCCGATGGCGATGGTATCTTAAACGACCAAGATTCCTGCCCCTTAGTAGTTAATTCTGGGGGCGATTTTGACGCCGACGGTGTGGATGACGCTTGCGACTACAATCTAGTACCGCCTACAGATCCAGTTTTACCAAGCGCTGACCCTATTGCTGATCCAGGGGTGCCTAACGTGCAGCCGACCGCCACAACAAGTAACATCGTAGCGGGGAGCACTCTTAATACTTCCACCGCTGCTTCTTTGGCCTTGGTCAATCTGACGGCAGTGGTTGCTGGCTCAAGCCCATCATTATCCGTCTCACCCACGCGGAAGATTGCGATAAGCCAGTCGGCATTTAGGGCGAGCCGTTCAGTTCTAGGAGTTCGGAGAGTAGTTGGGCCACAAATGGCGGCACCGAGCGCCACACCGACGTGGCCGCGCCCTCAACTTCGGGTATTTTGGTGGTATGTTTGGCTGTTGGCGCTCATTGTTCTGCTAATGCTTGTTACTGGGTGCCGCGTCGTGCTGCATAGGTTGGCTAGGTTCAAACGGTGATGCAGGCGCTGCGCAGGCGGATCCCGTGTATGCGTCCGCCAAAAATCGGTTATAGCATATATGTTATAAATATAGCATCTTTGCTATATTGGGAAAAATAGGACAATAGTTCTCGCCAGAGAGAGGGATTATAGCTTCTCGCCGGCAAGCCTTCATTTTGTAAAAGAAGGGCTTGTCGGGTTCGGCATATGCTTACGCTAATCGCGCAATCATCGAACCGTTCTGTTAATCCACTCTGCGCCAACAAATAAATATAACCAGCCGAAGCTGGTTATATTTATTTGGCGGAGAGAGAGGGATTCGAACCCTCGGAACCGTTGCCGGCTCACTTGTTTTCGAGACAAGCCAGTTCAACCACTCCTGCACCTCTCCGTGCTCAACAATTGTAACAGATTACAGGGAATAAAAGAGGCTGGCATAACGCAGCAAAATATGCTACACTTACCCCTGTTACTTTTTAAAAGCGTATGTACCCGTAGCTCAGCTGGATAGAGCGTTGGCTTGCGGAGCCAAAGGTCGCAGGTTCGAATCTTGCCGGGTACACCAATATGAAAGTCCGTGCGAAAGCAGGGGCTTTTTTATTTACTAAATATTGAGCGAAATCACATCTGTGTTGTTAAATATTGTATAACATCTTTTTTTGGAAGCGTTGTATTCTGCGAGCAGCAGGGAGGCCGCATGAAACACATATTGCGAAAACGATCGCGAACATCGAAATGTCAGTCGGCGGACGCATGGCGCTCGTTCATTGTATATTAGCGGCGATGGCGGTCACGGTCCAACCGACGCTGCGCCGCTTTAGCGTGAACTTCTGCTTTGCGCAAGCGTTCTAGGGCCTCTTCGAAGGTCATGGAGAATCTCCTAGGTTAAGTTACGCCTTAGAGTAACAGCCTTATCTGTTATGGTCAGTTACTTATCTAACAAATTTCTTAGAGCGTGTGCTTGTTTTTTGACGTAAAATATACCATACTTAAAACCATAAGCGTGACAAAAATTTATGCCTGAAGATAGCCAACAGCCAACCCCTAATCAATTCACTCGCCCTTCGGTGCGTCCCGGCGTGGTTGGCGCGCCAATGCAACGAGCGAACTATGGTATTCCGGCGCGCCAGTCAACCCCACTACAACAACCGGCCCAGGGGCAGCCCATGATGGACGTCATCGCCCCGGCGCCACGACCAGCACAGCCAGCGCCGGTCCAGCCCGTTGCCGCAGTGCCACCGCAACCGCAGCCCCAGCAACAGCCATATCAAGCCGCTCCGCAGCCCGTGCAACCCATGCAGCCTGTGCCGCCCGTACAGCAACCGGTAGCTGTACCACAGCCTGTAGCCGCCGCACCTACGCCAGCTTTGCCAACTACTGCACCCCTTGGCCAACGACCAGCACCAATGTTCACAGCTAATCAATCGACGCAGGCACCACAAAAGCCCCGTAAAGAGCACCGGATTATACCTAAGTTTCGGTTTGTATTTTTGGTTATTGGCCTGCTGCTGACAATTGGCGGCGCGGCTCGGATAGCAACTGCCGGTGACGTTTCGGGGTATGTCGTTGCTGTTGGAGCCGTTACGGCTAACGACGGCAGAAAGACTAGTATTCAATTCACAGCCGATGACGGCAAACTGCATCACTTCACGGTGCAGGGAAGCAAGCGTAATCAAATTCCTGGCACTGCTATAGAAGTCGCTTACCAATCAGGCGCCTCCGATGCGACCGTAAAACAGGTCGCTATCGTTAAAAGCGCACACAACCTTGGGGTCGAAATGCTGTCGGCCGGCATTTTATTCTTAGCAATTGGCACCGTGTGGGTCTTTGTTCACCACCGTAAAAACCGTCCTGCTGCCGTACAACAATCGCAAGCCGTACCTGTCGCTGCTTAAATCTGATGTACCGTGCGCGCTTCTTTAACGCGCTTATCAACACTGGTCAGTTTTTGGCCGCTTAGACTTCGAGGCCACAAATTACCGTCACGCACTGTGTCAATTACCATAGCGTACATTACGACTTGGGATTGTAAGTAGATCCAGGCGATCAACCCTAAGGTCGATACCAACACGGCGCTGTAAGAATGTGACAGGCTTCGGGCTTGGTTTGCCAGAATGATTGTGCCCAGTTGCTGCAAAACAGTGACGCCCACAGCGCAGAAGGCTGCCCCAAAGCGGAACTTCTTTATTGGGATGCTCAGGGGTAAGCTTAATCGCATTATGAAGGCGAAGACAATGTACAGTATGACGAGGTTACAGGCAATCGATAATAATCGGGCTCCTACACCATGCCCAGCAGTTGCGGCGTAACCAGCAATAACCGCTGCCGACACAAATCCGAAGCCGGCACCAAATATTAAGGCAAGGGTGCGTATTTGCGAACGGGGGAAACCGCTACGTCGTGACAGGGGCACATGCCAGATGTTATTGGCAGCATGCCGAAAGGCGTCCGCAATACCACGCGCACCGTACAGGGCGAATAATAAACCAATCAACAAGGCCGGACCGGTACGACTGGCCCCTTTAATGCTGTCATTCAATGAGTCAGCGATGCCGGGGAAGTACCTAGAAACGCTATCAACTATCTGACTACCCAGGACTGGGTCGCGCACACCCACTATGGTGGCCACGGTCGATAGGATTAAAAGCAGCGGGAACAACGATAAAAAGCCGTAGTACGTAACTAGGGCAGCTTGGTAGCCCGCCTGATCATCTTTGTACTTCTTAATAACGGCGAAGCTGAACGCGGTTGACTTGTGTTTTTGCTGCGATACATCAATTCGAACGATGATTTTTTGGATTATATTCATAAGCTTCTAAGCATTGTATCAGGGCAAAGGTGGTTTTGTGTGAAAATATTTACAGCCATCTTTAAGGCTTACGCTTGATAATAGCAACTACCAAAAAACGTAAAAAGGAGCGAAGAAACCATGTCCGAATACGAAGAAGACAGGTTCATGGAACGAATCGAAAAATGGGATGCCAAGCATGCCAAACACGATTTCTTAGCACGGATGGAGCGCAAGCTCAGCCGCAAGGAGCACTCTGGTCGCTAAGAGCCTTATTTACCTCACTAGAACTTTATAAAACCGCCCTTTCTGTGAGGGCGGTTTGTATATTACGCTAAAAGCGAATGCGCCACATTAAGCGGTCGATTGGGTCAGGCTTGCGATCTTCAAGCGGCAAACGATCGCTAAGCAGCGCAACAATTTTAGGCTCGTCGTTTGGATCATAATAGATGGTTGTCAGGGGTGAAAAGCGCTTCATTGGCACGAAGACAATGCTCGAAAATGCACCTTCACGAATGACCGAAAACGACCGGAAGGCGCGGTAGGTGAACTGTTTTCGACCGATTGTCAGGCCATGATCATCAAGAGCATAGGTAAGATCGCGGGGCCGACGAGCTGCAAGCATGCCAAACACGCCCGCGGCAATTAATATAAAAACGGCCGATATAACATCTTTGGTCAATAGCCATATTACGAAGGCCGACGAAATGGCAATACCAGCTAGAATGCCGTACCAGCCAGGTGTCTTGGCGTGCATAATAAATTCACTAGCAGTCCATGTAATAGTGCCCTCTGGGCCAGAGCGTGGGCTGGCGACCGAATAGGGGGTTACTGCCTCGGGCGGTGCGGATGCTGTTGTCGTAGTTGTCGTTGTTGAGGGCGCAGAATCAGACGAGCGGTACTGCCACGAACCGTCCGAATTAGCAGGTTGATTTGCCCCATCCATAAGCGCCATTGTACAGTAATTTTGCTTCGTGGGCATCAACTTGCTATAATCACCCCTGTTAGTCTTGATGCCAGGGAAGGGTGTCCGAGTGGTTTAAGGAACT
>CAYXYX010000005.1:7402-19522 GCA_964469755.1 uncultured Candidatus Saccharibacteria bacterium
CCGGTACCGAGAGTTCGAATCTCTCCCCTTCCGCCAAATAAATAAGACCAGTCATCGACTGGTCTTATTTATTTGCCGAAGCGAAGGGCACACGAACTCTCGGTGCAGCGGCTTTAGCCGATGCGAACCGACAGTTCGGCGGAGCTAGAGCACGCGCAGGAGCTAGCTCCGAGCATGATCGAGCGGAGAAGGGCAACGCCCGCTATCTCAACTCACATCTTTTCAACAATACCCCTAGCCCTAACCCCTTAAATGCGCTAGACTAAGATGACCAAAAAGCCACGGAGAGGTACCCAAGTGGCTCAAGGGGACAGTTTGCTAAATTGTTAGAGGGGCGTGAGTCCCTGCGAGGGTTCGAATCCCTCTCTCTCCGCCAAATAAATAGAACCAGCTGCAAAGCTGGTTCTATTTATTTGTTGGGGACACAAAAATTGTTGTTACTGTTTTTTCAATATAGCATCTTTGCTATATTTATAACATATATGCTATAAACGCTTTTTGGCCAACAAGGGATTCGCTTGCGCAAACACAAAAGCATCAACCCTAGCAACACCTGCAGCCAACAGCGCCTCTGTGGCTGCATGCAATGACGAACCAGTGGTCAGTACATCGTCGACCAACACAACGCCAACCTCGCGACAACGGTCCGGGCGGCGAACTGTAACGGTGTCCTGCAATTGCGCCAAACGAGTTTGGCGGTCAGCTCCTAGCTGATGCTTGTGCCCAGTGCGCCGAAGCAGGGAAGCGCGCGGAAGTCGTAAGAGGCGACTAAGCTCTCGAGTTATCAATTCAGCTTGGTCAAAACCACGCTGGCGAATGTGTTCGGTGGTAGCTGGAACATGAGTGAGCACGGTGTTAACCGGCAAATCGACTAAGCCAGGGGCCATGCAGGCAGCCATAATACGTGCCGCCGACTGGTTGCCGCGAAACTTGAGCCAACCTACCAGCTGCTTGGCCGGGCCGTCGTATAAGGCAGCTGCTGACACGCTGGCACAGCCGCTCAACCCGAGGCAAATATCGCAAGCGACGCCGGTCAAGATTTTTACATGACAGCCAAAACACCGGCCGGGCAGCGATGGCAACTGCCTAAAGCAACCGGCGCATAGTAGCGAGCCTTCGCGGCCACAAACCAGGCAGTCATCAGGGGCGAAAAGGGCGGTGAGGGATTCTAAAATGCTCATGTTGTGATTATTGTGTTGTAAATAGTTATGTTTAAGTTGCGTACCACTTATGGGCTAAGCTATACTGTGATTAATACAAAAAGGCAAATCTCATTTAATAAACGGTTCATAACTTTCGTTAGAACTACTTGGGTCTGAGCGTCAAAATGCAACACCGGTGGAAAACCGTTGCGGACGCTACAAAAACAGAGCACCACGCCAACTAGGAGGGTAACACTATGGCACGCCGAAATCGCGACGATGATTTATTACTAGAAGAAGACGAATTGACCGCTGCCTTTTTAGGCGACGATGAAATTGACGTTACACAGCCCGGTGGCCCAGCTGCTGCTGGCAACCCTGCTGACGATCAGTGGGATGAAGACGAAGCCGTTCCTGGCCAACTTGCCGTTGACGTCTACGAAACCAAGGAACGCTTAGTCGTTAAGGCCCGCACCGCAGGCGTTAACAAAGCCGAACTTGATGTTAGCATCAGCGACAACCAGCTGACCATTCGTGGCACGCTCAGCGCTGGCAACGAAGACGGGGTAGAGAACTACTTTTTGCAGGAATGCTACTGGGGCGAATTTAGCCGCACCATTGCGTTACCAGTTCCTGTTAAGGAAGAAGAGATTGAAGCCGTACTTAAGGATGGTGTTCTAACGATTAGCTTTGGTAAACTGAAGCAAGATACAGTTAAGAAGATCCAAGTCCTGTAAACAAAAACACTAGCAAATAAAAATCCCCTCTCGCGAGGGGATTTTTTGAAGGGCAAGCCTTTTAATTTGGAGTTACGTTGGCGAGTACAAAGTGTACGATAAACTGAGCCAATGCAACGATGATTAAGCCCACTATCGCATAGATCAGGGTATTCTTAGCACCGGCTACCTTATCATTGGAGCCACCAGATGTAATGTAGCGGAAACCGCCAATAATTATCATTATGACGGCAATAATACCGACTAAAACTGAAAGCAAGTTAACGATTTTTGCGGCTAAGTTTTTGACATCATTACCACCATTTGGTGCGGTATCACAGTTAGATGTCTCATTACCTGTAGCTGCGTTAATGCCTTTGCTAATATTATTGGAGATGTCTGTTGAGCATGCTGCGCTTGCTGCCGGGGCGAGGGCGAGTGGAGCCATGAATACCAAGGGCAGCAACGCCGCCATCGCTATGTTTTTGATTTTCTGAATCATTGATTACCTTTCGTTAACTTTTACTATTTTTATACCACAGCATAAGAGGTGTCGCAAGCTTAAGTCACGTTGGCCAACACAAAATGGACTAATACCTGCGCCAGAGCGGCAGCTGCCAGGCCTATTAAGGCATATATGATCGTATTCTTAGCGCTCGATATAGCGTTACTGTCACCGCTAGAAGTCACGTACTTGAAGCCACCAATAATTATCATAACTACGGCAACGGCTCCTACCACCCATGAAAGCAGCTTCACAATATTGGCAAATAAAGAACCCACGGTGTTTTGCGCGGCGGCACCACAGTTTCCGCCACCGGCCAGCCCGATGCCTTCACAGGCGGCAGACTTTGAGGCACTGTCCGCAAAGACTGGCATAGGCGTCACCACTGCGACTGCCGACAAGCTAAGCACCATTAGGACTAGCAGGGAAGTTAATTGACTACGTATTTTTCTAAAGATCATTCCTACGCTCCTAGTTTTAAAGTTTACCTATTATAAACGCCACAATTGTGCGCGAAAGAGCAATCACAATCAGGCCAACGCTTGCATAAATGATCGATCGCCGGGCGCCTGCCACATCATCCGAATTGCCCGCAGACGTGACAAACCTCATACCGGCTAAAATCAGGATCACCACGGCAACCGCACCGCCTACGAAAGCGATGATGTCAACGACTTTCATGATGAGACCGTGCGAGCCCGATACGGGATCATTCGCTTGATTCCTGTCTTTACAGACAGCAGAGGAGGGAGCGCTACTACAGTAGTCGCCGGTGGTGCTATTGTTACCGAACGGTTCCCAGGCAGCTGCATGCGAAGGCAGCGCCGCAAGTGTCAGGGTAGCCAATAGGGCGCCGAAGGCTAGTACTTTAAACATGCCTTTCATTACCCAACTCCATTCGCAATTACTATGACAATAGCCTGAGCCGATATTGCTACAACAAGCCCAATGACGGCATAAATAATTGTCGACTTGGCCCTGCCCACTGCCTGTGGCTCGCCTTGTGACAATATATAGCGCAGACCACCAATGGCTATGAATAGTACTGATAGGGCAGCGGTTACAGCAATGGCTATTCTGATAAGGGCCTCAATTGTTGAACCGTTTGCTGCAGTATGGGGCAGGCTTTGTAGACAAGCCTTGTTTGCGTCAGAGCATGCTGCAGAGAATAAAGTAAATAGCGTTGTGGTCATAATTAAGTCACTTTACTCCCTATGAACGACACAAATGCTATGGCTATGAGACTCAAAGCAAAGCCACCAAGTGCATTTAATATCGTTGATTGGGCCTTCGATGTCTGATCCGGATTACCCTGACTCGTTACGTAGAGAATGCCTCCGTAAATAACGAACATTACAGCCAAGAGGCCAGCTATACGTAGCAGATCATCCACTACCGCCAGCAGCACTAACGGTATATCACTCGGCGTACCGTTTGGTAGGACATTGAACTGCTTAATACTACAGTCTGGTGGGGGATTGGTTTTTAAATAGTGGTACCACGTATTAAGCCCAAGGAACTTTTTTTCGCACCCAGGAGCCGCTGCAAAGTAGTTGAGCACGGTACTAAACATTATTAAACGCCTCCAGGGATTATGAATTGCAAGAACGCATACAGAACAATATAGGCCACTAAGGCAATGAGTGCGCTTCGAACATGGCCCCTGCCATTAGCGGCTTTCTGAGGATCACCAGCCGAGGTTATTATTTGGAGTGAACCAAAGATGATACCGATCAACACCGATATACCAACCACCACATTCAACAGTACGATTAACGGATCTATGTAATTTGAGATAATACTGCAATTTTGTTTATTACAGTTTGCCGACGCGCTAACAGCTGGGTCGACATAGGCATCACCGTTCGGAGATGTGGCGTTATTATTGCGAGTCGCGGCATTTGTTCCGGGATTCTTAGTACATACAATCTTAACCTTTTTAGAAGAGCCGGATTGATTATGGCTTAGGCAGTTACCTGTATTGGCATTACATTCGCTGTCAAGGAACTGTTGTAGACCCGTAGAGCCATCGGCATACGTCTTGCCGTCGTACTTTTCGCGGCACTTAGTGGCCTGGGCAGTGGTTTGACTGCCATTGCCCGGATCAGCCTGAGTGGCGTGGCCAACTCCGACGAGACTGAGCGACGCAAAACTGGTCATTAATATGGTGGCAATAACGAGGGTATATATGCGTTTCATGTTTATCTTCTTTTTTAGAACTATACCGTTATTATGCTCCGTTTGCAAACAAAACCAGACGGTGTGTATATATGGTGTGCTCAGCATATAGATGGTATGCTATAAAGTAGTTATGCTTCGGCTAAAAAAAACACGAATAGCAGCCACCTTCTTTGTGACTTTGATGCTGATTTCTATCAGCGTTATTGCTTTATCGCCAATTGTTAAGGCAGACGAGAACCAAGGCAATTACGCTGCCAGCAGCCAGCTTGACGGGGCAATCCTAGACCACCAGTTGTATTACTACATAGTTGGATGCTTTTACCGTGAAAACATACGACACCAAGACGAATCCCAGATTAATGACTGGTCCTGGTTGGACAATGGCGGTGATCAGAGTAGTGGGGTTAGAGGTGGTATGTACAGTAATGTGGCGCCAAACTGTGCAGATAGTAGCAGTATGGCCGAGGCCATGGGACGATTCTTTCCTGACCAAACTGGGCTACATATATTTTGCCAGCTCGAATTTGCTTATAGCTTAGAGTATGGGGGGCGTGGTGGCGCAGGGACTAAAGGACTACCAAGAACTCCAGAATCTTGTGAGGCAGGCAAGGGCTTAGGCGGGAAATGGGACGGATCAGATAACGGCAATGCCCACACCTTCCAGCGCGACTCCATCGTGAAGCTACTTAATACTACGGCCGCGGGCCGAGCTGCACAAAATTTTTCACCAGCGCAAGAGTATGTACGATCGTATCGAACACTCATGAACGCTTGTAAAATTACCTTGACTGATCAATACGATAGTAGCGCTAATCCCGCCGGTAACAACGATAAATTGTACCAAGTCCGAGTTGTTACGCTTGATGATAAGGGTAAACCGATTTATGAGGACTGGCTGGGTACCACTACCTACGACCCGCAAGAAAAGCCCAGCTGGCCTGCCGGCCTCGATGGCCTTAATTACGTCGCTCCGGGAACTGACAAGTTTAACGTTCCACTTGTGTCAACTACTGGGGACGGCATTAAAGTTAAAAATTGTGGTGACTTGGCGTCGGACGTCCGAAAATACGCACCTGACTACATTGCGTATCTGGAAGCCCACCCCGATGAGGGCGTAGTGACGGTTACTGGAACGGACGGTAGTACAGGCCCAGAAATAAAGTGCGCCGACGAATGGAACTTATTGAGCCTGACCAATCCGCTCGACTGGTTATCTTGCAGTGTGCTTAAGGGGTTCACTGTTGCTGCCAAGGCCTATGACAACCTCATTTCGGGCATGCTCTGTATTAACGAAAGTCAGATTTTTGGGGCCAAATCCACGTGCACCGGCGATCCCGCAGGCACCAATTCCACTAGCGATTCTTTTCACCAATCCTGGAGCATATTTAGACTTATAGCCCTGGGGCTACTGGCTATTGCTGGTCTCGTTATGATAATTTCTCAGGCGCTTGGGTTTGAATTATTCGACTCGTACACCATCAAACGCGTGCTGCCACGAATCTTAATTGCTGGTGTTGCTATAACGCTGTCATGGCAGTTGATGACGTTCGCGGTAACCATGTCTAACGCCCTCGGCATTGGTGTTAGGGCCCTGATTTATGCACCGTTCAATTCAGCAGAGTATGAAGTCATACTTTCGGGTGGGGCAGGCGCCATTGGATCGCTCTTTGCCGGCGGGGCATTTGTTGCCCTTGGTGCGATTGGTTTGCTCAGTTTTGTGGCTACTGCGCTACTGGCTATTTTATTGGCATTCTTTGTGCTCGTCCTACGAAACATCCTGATAGTCTTACTGATTCTAACGGCGCCGGTCGCCATTGCAGCTTACACGCTACCGAATACCGAAAAGTACTTCAAGATTTGGTGGGATTGGCTACTAAGAGCGTTGCTAGCATTCCCAATTATTACCGCCTTCATAGCCATTGGGCACGTATTTGCGGCCATCGCCAGCACCATGGGCGGCACACTCAGCAGCTTTATAGCCTTTGCAGCCTACTTCGCACCGTACTTCCTGATTCCAACCGCCTTCAAGATGTCTGGTGGCGCACTTGGTGCCATAAGCGGCATGGTACATGACCGTGGCAAGGGTGGCTTTGACCGGCTTAAGGGCTTCCGGCAAAATCAAACAGCGCATAGAATGCAGGACCTGCGAGCTGGCAGCCTCCACGGTGCAGCCTACGACAGACTTGGTATTAATAACTTAGGTCGCAGAGCAAATGCAGGCTGGCGAGGTCGCTTTGGAGCTGGCGATAGAGGTCGAGCAGTGCTAGCTACCGACGCCGGTGTTCAGGTAGCTGAAGCACTCAAGAGCAACCCGAGATTAGCCCAATTCGGAATGACAAATGACGATGGAAATGCAGTACTAGCATTGTCCGGCGGGACTCATGCCGGAGCACGGGCAGCAGCACTTGAATTATTTGGAGCCGATACAGAGCGAGCAGAGCGAGCCGTTGCTGCAGCAAGTGGAATTGGCTTCACTCGTGCAAACGCAGGAGCAGCACTAAAATCCTTAGCTCAGAATAAAAGCCGTGCGGTCGAAGCCGGTCGAACTGACATTATTCGTAACGGTGTTGACCGCCTTGCGGGCGACAATGATCAGCTACGAGACGACTTAGTTGGTGGTTTTGCATTTGACTCACGTCAAGCTGGTCGTGTAGACCTCGGTGGCATGAACTGGGGATTATCTGAAGGTAGAGCACAATTTGGCGCTCAAGCGCATGCATACGCACAAAATCTCGCTGGTGTTGGTAACGCTATTACCCCGGACCATATGCGGCAAGCTGAAGCTGACCTAAGTATGTTAGACGGTATTGGAAGGACGAAGGTCCAAGATATTGTTGGTGGCCATGGGGCGGGCATGCAACAGGCGATTGATACATCGCTTCGAATGCTGCAGCATGGTGATGAAGGCCAGCGTCAAAGAGCTGCTACCCGTCTGTTAGAGTTCCAGCAGAACATCACTGGTGCTAGTGAAGAAAATGAAACCATCATCAACCGCGGCCTCGCTCAAGCCGGAATAAGCTACGATGGAAGCAATGGTACGGTTGCTTCTCAACTTGCTGATGTTGTGGGTATGGATCCGAATGACCTTTCTCGAGGTGCGCGTATATATGGAGACGAAATTCCTCTGGCACAAAGACAACAGCAAGGACAACAACCACCCCAGCAACCCAACCAACCGTAGTATTGACATTTACACAGTTTTGTGATAATATCTACTCATAATGGCACATCCAAATCAACAAAATCAACCATATGATCTACCTCCGGGCAATCAGGCGCAGGCGCCATTCGTAATCAATGGCGAAGATGCACTCGGTGCGGTACAATCAGGTGTTTTTGAGAGAGTGAATCCTGAAGGACAGAGCATAGTTCAGATTGTTGGCAGAGGAATCCGTAGGTGGCGTCAACGAGGTGCGGGGACGCCACAAAGAACAATTTCTCCACTCCCTGCGGCTGTAACCTACAGCCAAACCGATTCCGAGCTTCTACGCCCCTTACCACTTACGGTGGAGCCTGGCACGCAAGAAGATATTGATTGGCGACTTGCTGTTATGCACACCCTTGGGCAGAAACAATTCGAGCCACATTCACTATTATCTCGATTGCCGCATCTGACAAATAGTCGTATATCCGACATGGTTTCTATAATGGAAGCCCGTGGGATAATTAGCCATAAAAGCCGGTACGGAAGTTATGAAGTTCTCAAGACTCATGGAGACACCGATGAAGCTCTTACTAGTGTCGCTTTTCACCTAACAAGCACTCGTGAGCGGTTCATTAACAACCTAATAGAACAAGTTAATGACACCATTCAACAAAGAATTATCGTTCACGGCGACACAGCACAAACGCGACAACAAGCAGCAAGCGATCGTGCCGCTGCCGCACAGGAAATTCGTAACTACGCAGCCAGCGTAAATTCATTGCGAAATTCGCTGAATATACCCATTCCCGAAGTGCATAGAATAATAAATAAACTCGAGCATGTAGGATTTTTACGAGTCCCGGTGATTGATCGTGGGCCAGATTTTGAACCCAAAGCTGGTGACCCCAAATGGAAGGCGCAATACGGTAGACAGGCAAGGTTAGCTGCTTATGTATACTTAACCTCCGAACCAGATAACATGCAGGAAGATCTGGTTAACCTATTCGGTGTATATCAAACTAAATACGCCGACTTGCTGCCTCGCCCTAATCGTGACAAGCCTCAACCACCGATCCCTGCTGTGCCTGAGAGCAACGACGGTGAAGAACTCGATGAGGATAAAATATACAGTATCGCAATCAACTATCTAGCAGGTAGCAATCGAAAAGGGAAAAACAATGGTGAGCCATTTCCCGTCATGTCAGATTTGTCTTTTAGAAACGAGCTGGCAGAACACGGGATCGATACCGATATTGCAGATGCGCTTTATTCAGAACTTCAGAACAAAGGCTACATATCAAAAGTTCACATTCCAGGTGTAGGCTTTCCAATACTGAAGTCGAAGGATGAATTAAGATACATTCTTGACCAGATAAATAAGACGGAAACTTAAACTTTAGATAGCTCTTCACATTTCGGTTATACTTAGTATGTAATGGCAACATACAAAGTAATTCAAGACATTGAGGCAGAAGATAAGCTGGTGGGGCCGCTGGGCTTTAGGCAGTTTGTATACTTTTTGATTGCTATACTCATGGGGTACTTAAGCTTTATTTCGGTTGCCAAAGGCTTGCCGTTTTTGCTAGTAATTACGGTGCCACCGATGTTATTTTGCTTGTTTTTTGCATGGCCTTGGTCGCCGGATCAACCGACTGAAGTGTGGGCTCTGGCACACATACGTTTTTATGTAAAAGCTCGTAAGCGAGTGTGGGACCAGTCGGGTATTAAGGAGTTCGTAACGGTTACGGTGCCTAAAAAAATCGAGCGAAATTATACAGACGGCCTGTCGCAAATAGAGGTAAAGAGTCGCCTTCAGGCCCTGGCTTATACCATCGACAGTCGTGGCTGGGCGGTAAAGAACGCCTACATTGGCTCGGCGGTAACGGTGCCGGGCATGCAAGATAACACCGATAGATTGCTCAATTTTAGCGCTTTGCCGCAAGAAGTTTCCAATACCGATATGCGCGCGGCCGATGACATTCTTGATCCCGTAAATAACCCGGCTGCTTATCATATGAATGAGCTGATCGACGCATCGAGCAAAGCGTACCACGATACACTCGTGGAACGCATGCAGACAAATAACGTGACAGCACCAGCGCAAACAAACCCTAAGCAGCAATGGTTTAAGCCAATAAAGCCCGGCGCGGCCACGGCAATCGCCCAACAAGCAACTGTTATGCTGCCTGAGCCAATATTGCCGGCACCGGCACCAAGTGCCCAAACCCATCTTAAAAAAGTGCAACCAATCACTGCGCCAACACCTGCTCAATCGGCGGCGCGCCAACCTGTTAAAGCCTCGCTGCAGCTTAAGGCTCCAGCACCTACCGCAACTAAGCCCGATGCTGCTATACTAAACTTAGCGCACGATAATAATCTTGATGTGGCGACGCTCGCGCGCGAAGCTAAAAAAGCTCGCGATTTAGACGCATCAGATGGTGAAGTGGTCATATCACTGCATTAGTGCAATTAGCTCAGGTGGGTAACAAAACATGAATTCTCAACAGCCAACAAATCCTCCGCAGCAACCTCAGGGTCAGCAGCCCTTTGTTGGCGTGTCGCAGGGCGGGGCAGCCCCGCAGCAGCCTGTGGGTGTGTTTGCTAATCCTTTTGCCCAGCCAACACAAACACCAACAATCGATCCGCGCACAACAACCGTAAAAGGCAACCCCAACAGCACCCAAAATGCCCTGCAAATTGCCGAAATTCGTGATGGCGTCGTTATTATGAATGATGGCTCCTTTAGATCAGTTGTGATGTTAAAGAGCATTAACTTTGACTTAATGAGTCCGCAGGAGCAAGAGGCTATTGAGTATAGCTATCAAGGGTTTTTAAACTCCTTGTACTTCCCGATTCAGATCTTTGTTCGGTCTCAGCGCGTCGATCTACAGCCCTACATCCAAAAGCTCGATAAAATCCGCACCGAACACGACAACATGCTCCTAGCGCTGCTCATGGAAGACTACATTGGCTATATAGATCAGCTCAGCCAACAGGCTAACATTATGGATAAAAAATTCTACATTGTTATACCTTACTTCCCTCACGAGGATCTTAAAAAGGCCGCCCTTGATCAAAGCAAGAACTTCTTTTCGGGACTATCGAGCATCTTTAACAGCAAAGAGGTGCACGTCACGATTAACGAGGCAGACTTAGAAGCCGGCAAGACTGAGCTCCGTAACAGAGTGCAATCGCTCTTGAATGGCCTACTCCAATCAAGTATTCAGGGTTTGCCGCTCGACACGCAAGAGCTGATCGAGCTTTATTACGATGCCTATAACCCCGACACGGCTACCCGCCAAGAGCTTAAAAACTTTAATGACTTAACTGCCGACATTGTGACCAAGGGCCAGGGCTCAGCACCACAACAGCACTTACAAAGGGAGCTCCAGTAGTCATGGGCAAAAAACAAAAGATTGACCCAATTGCGATAGCGCAGGAACAGCGTGCCCGTGAAGAGCAAGAAGTTCATGCCGCCTTCCAGAAAGGCATTACTGCTTTACGTGACTTTATTGCACCAAGCTCGCTCGAAATAAGCAGTACGCACTTTCAGGTTGGCACGCGCTTTGCTCGTACTTTCTACATTTACGGCTACCCACGCCAGCTATACACCGGCTGGACGAGCAGTATGGTCAACTTGGACGAAGTTATCGATATGAGCATGTATATTTACCCGGTAGAAAGCCAAGTAGTACTCGAGAACCTGCGTAAAAAGGTCACCCAGCTTGAAGCGGGCATTCAGATCGATAACGAAAAAGGCCGTATTCGTGACCCGGGTAAGCAGGCGGCCATCCTTGATGCCGAAGAAATGCGCGACAAACTACAAGTTGGCGAAGAACGCTTCTTTCGATTTGGGTTTTACTTTACGGTGTACGGTGGTTCCCTTGAAGAGCTCGAATTTGTGTCACATAAAGTTGAGTCACTGCTGGGACAGCAATTAATCTACAGCAAGCCTGCCTCAGCCCAACAAGAACAAGCCATGAACAGCTGTTTGCCCCAATTTACTGATCAGCTGGAAATTCGCCGTAACTTTAGCACGGGTGCACTAAGCACGACCTTCCCATTCACTTCTGCCGACTTGAGCCAAGAGAACGGCATCCTTTACGGCATAAACATGCATAACTCCGGGCTCGTCATTTTTGACCGCTTTAGCTTAGAGAACGGGAATGCCGTGGTGTTTGCTAAGTCTGGTGCTGGTAAATCCTTTGCAGTTAAGCTAGAAGCCCTGCGCAGCATGATGTTTGGCACAGAGATCTTTATTATTGACCCCGAAAACGAATATCAGCGAATGTGCGAAGCTGTTGGTGGGGCATATGTCCGCCTTAGCTTAAGTTCAAGCACTCGAATTAACCCCTTTGATCTACCAGGCGTCGTAGACGCCGAGGAAGCCGACAATGCGCTCCGTTCAAACCTGATAACCCTTCACGGATT
>CAYXYX010000005.1:19532-19950 GCA_964469755.1 uncultured Candidatus Saccharibacteria bacterium
ATCACCAATGACCCGCTCACCCATACCGCTACGCCACCAACAATTTCAGATCTCTACGACACCTTACTGCATATGGGTGGCAATGGGCCATCATTGGCGCAGCGGCTGCGTAAATACACTTCTGGTACCTTTGCCGGCATTTTTAGCCAGCAAAGCAACGTTAACGTCGAAAACCCCATGGTTGTGTTTAATATTCGCGATCTAGAAGATGAACTACGACCTGTAGCAATGTATATTGTGTTGAATTACATCTGGAACAAGACAAAATCAGACCAAAAACGGCGCATGCTTATCGTTGATGAAGCGTGGCAACTTATGAAGTATGAAGATTCGGCAAGCTTCCTGTTTAGCCTGGCCAAGCGGGCACGAAAGTACAACTTAGGCATCACAACAATCACCCAAGATGTTGAAGATTTTA
>CAYXYX010000005.1:19960-29046 GCA_964469755.1 uncultured Candidatus Saccharibacteria bacterium
GGGACGTGCAATTGTCGCAAATGCCAGCATGCAGCTGCTACTCAAACAGTCATCATCGGCCGTGGATGTTCTAGCCGATGTATTTCATCTGACCAGTGAGGAACGGAAGCGACTCAGCCAATTCCCAGTCGGACAGGGTTTATTCTTTGCAGGGCAGAACCACGTACATATTCAAATTGCCGCCAGTCCAACCGAGACGGGACTCATCACCACGAACCCAACGCAAGTTCAGCAAATAAACGCTGCAGAACAGGCTGGTGATTTTAGCCAGGTCGATGGAACCATCGACCTCAATAACCGCCTCTATCCTGGTGTATAGTGTTAGGTAAGCACAAGCGAGAACTTTTGGAACAAACACATGCCCACAATAAATGATGAAGACACGCGGTACGACCCGAATGATCTAGCCAGTCAAGAAGAACGTAACCTTATTGCGCGCAACACCGGAGGTGCTGCCGGTTCAAAGCAGCCCGACGCCTTCGATGACATGACATCGCCAGAAAATTATGCCAAAAGCGGTGAAAGCGGCAGTTTATCTGGTGGACCAAAGTCCACAGACGAAGAAGATACTGCAAAATCGGGCGATACGTCCGACAAAGGTAGCCCAAAGCCAAAGGACAACGAAGGCACTTCCTTGCGCGCAAAAGCTGACAATAAAATAGGATCCGCCAAAGCTGCCGGCAATCGACTGCTAAAGAACAAATGGGTAGTTGGTCTTAGTGGTGTTAGCATGGGCACGATAGCAGTCGTCGTAATTGTAATGATCGTGATGATGTCTGCGTTCAAAGTCCCTCATTTGATGGAAAATATAACTACTTGGCGTTTTTCTCGCGTATTCCAGCAGGCGGTGTCACAAAATGAACGAACAATGGGCTCGAGAATTGCCGTAGCCATCGCCGACAGCGATACGGCGGCGAAGTACAAAGCCAAGTACGGCGAAAAGGCCGGTAAGGTTAAGGACTTATACGACAAGTCGGCCAAATGGAGCCCTAATCGAAGCATAAAGAATCTCCAGAATAGTAATATGGAGTTTCACTATACAAAGAGTCGGCTGGGTGTTCAACGGCTGTCGGCAATTACGCTTAACGATAGACAAATAATAAAACCCCAGGTGTCGGTTGGTAAAAAATTAATACCTGGCTATAAGTTTGTTCAAGATTATAAATTCAGCAAAAACTTTGCCCCTGAGTTTAATGAGGCTCTTCGTGCCAACGAGGTGGGCACTTTTGTGCGGGGTGTAGCCGGAAAAAGATTTGCTGAGCAAAGGGGGATTAATTTTATAGCTTGGAAACTCGGTGAATATAGGGGTAAAAGTTCTAGCGACGCTGCTGTTAAAGCTGTTCAGCAATCAATTGCGGCCGAAGAAACAGCTCCACCCCCACATGGCTCGACGGAGGAGTTAAACAGCAAGGCAGATGAGGTTAAAGAGAAGTTTGATGCCGCAAAAAATGACCCGGCTCAGATCAAAGAGGGTATAAAAAACGGCGGCATGTTTAAATCTGTGCAGGCTACGCTAAGCACGGTTGGCGAACAGGGTATCTTTAAAACAACCCTGGGTGTGCTTAGTCCGACATACGCAATTGCGGCGCCCGTTTGTATAATTTATGATGGCTCAATATCTCGAGCTGGACCAACTATTGACCGCAACAGCACAGCGCACATAAAGGCCTACAACCATATGTCGACCGTAGGCGACCAAATTAAAGATGGCACAACTGTCGACGCGGCTATTGTACGCGCCTATGACGATAAAATTGGCCCAGATATTAATAGCTCCCCTCCACTGCAGACCGCAGCCGGCAAAATACCAACAACCACAGGTGGAAGCACGCCGCAAGCCGGCCCAGCCGGTATTTTTACTGCTTTTAACGTAATTTTTGGTGGTTCTGACGGCAGTGGCTTTGCAGTGGATGCCGCGAATAAAGTCGCTGATAAATTTTGCCCCGTTGCTACAAGTACGACTGTAGCAATCGGTACTGGCATTGCGAGTGTTATTCTGGCCGTTGGTAGTGATGGTGGTACGGCGGCTCTCCAGGAATCGCTCCAACAGGGCGCTCGAGTAGCTATAAAAAAAGCAACTACTAAGGTGGTTGAAAAGGTAGCTGATGGCACTGCAAAGAAATTCCTTAAAAAGCAGGGTGCGATATTTGTTGGTACGGCCGGAACAACACTACTGGCAAAAATGATCGTTGCTAACAGGGCAGCTGTGCTTAGTGCCAACGGCACGGAACGTGGCGGCAGCCTTGTAACCGCCGTGGATATTGGAGCCGACTTAGAGAGCTCGGAAATCTCGCGCACCCAACAAATGGGTGCTCCGTTCGCTAAAGGCGAAGTATCAAAGGCCAATGCCCGAACCGCTGCTTACGTCAAAGAGCAGAACTCTCAAAAAAGTACTTTTAACCGCTACTTTGCCATGAGCAACCCAAACTCACTAGCCTCACACATGGGCATAACCCTTTATAACAACTTCCATGGCGCAAGCTTCGCTAGCATCGCAAACTCTTTCCAAACACTGCTTAGCCCAAAGACTTTTGCCTCCAAGCTGATGTGGGCAGTTAATCCGCGAGCCTCTGCAGATACCACCGGTACGGGCGCTGACTATGGCAACATTCAGTGGGGGTGGACGCCCGAAGAAACTGCACTCGCTAAAACAGAAGACTACGAAGTCTTCGAGAACCAGCTAAAACTCGACCAGAGCGGTAAAGAGGACGAAATTGCCGACCGGTATGGCAAATGCTTCGCGCTCGAGACAAGCATCGGCACCTTACTAGAGGAGGGTGCTATTGTTCGTGACAGTAATGGCGATCTTACCGACGACGGTGACTGCTCTCCAAAGAACTTAGGCTACAAGAACCCTAAGTATGGCGACCTGGTTTTTCGTTGGCGTCTAGCACAAGCCGACAGCAAAGATCTTGACGAAAAGCTAAACACCCAAGAAATAACCGAAGATCCTACTGCAACAGATTCGGGCGGTGGCTCAGATTTTAATATTGCCACGCTAAACATATACCACAGTGATCATCAGTCAATAAGCGACTGGGGACCCCGATTGCACTTATCGGTAAGCACGCTTACAAAAAACGACGTCAGTATTGCGGGGCTACAAGAAGTCCGCCCAGACCAAATGGCTGCCTTTAACACCGATGCGTTTGGCGCAACTCGATATGACATGTGGCCTAAGACAAGTTCTGGTAAAGCAAGTGATCCAGACTATAACCCTAACCCAATTGTTTACGACCGTAACAAGTTCACGCGGGTTGATCAAAAATATATCGGGTACAAGTATTTTGAAGGCACGAGTAGCAAGGCACCAATCATTAAGCTACAAGATAACACCACGCAACAACAGTTTTATGTGGCAAATATTCACCACCCCGCCGACGTGAAGGATCACGGCGATGCATCTAGGTGGCGACTAGAAGACGCTCAAGCTAATGCAGCCTACTTTAAACAACTGAGCAGTGAAGGGCTACCAATATTCTTCACAGGTGACTTCAATAACCGCTACGACATCATTCCTGGTGGCACACAAAATGAACCCGTTGGCAATAAGCGCGAAAACCTAACCTATTGTGTCCTCACCGCCGACGGAGTACTTAGCGATGCCTACGACGTATCAATTTCTAAGAAAGGCAAGTGCCCAAGTGGCGCAACAAGCGATAATCATAACGCCATTGACCATATTTTTGTATCATCAGGGGTGCAAATTCCAGACTTTGCCAACATGCAGGACGTTGGCAAGACGGGCGATAATCATAATGGATCAGATTCCCACAGCACCATAGTCGCTCACGCCATAATACCTGCGGGCGCAGCGGCCAGTGGGTCAACCGGTGGCTGGACGTGGCCTCTGTCTAAAAACGACTGGAACGGACCGTTTGGTACTAACGTATGGGGAAGTTGCAGCGTGAAATGTCGACATGCAGGGGTTGATATCTCGGGCACTGCAGGCAAAACCGTACTTGCAGCGCATAGTGGTACGGTGAAATCAGTTGGGCATGTCACGTTTTCTGGTGGTGATTGCAAGATTCAGGTGCTTATCCAAGCAACTGGCACGCCCTATTACTACGCCTACCAACACATGGGCGGGGTTAATGATGGTATCAAACCAGGGGCCACAGTAACCGCTGGTGACCCAATCGGCACGGTGGATCGTATTGGACCAACGGGTGCTTGCGGTAGTGGTGCACACCTGCACTTTTCGATCGAAAAGTCCGAGCATGTCAGTGAGTATGCTGATGGCGCCGGTGTCTGCGACATTAATCAGGTTGACTGTGCAAAAAAGATGACCTCATATCCACCACTCTGTTTCCTTGATGCTGATCGCCGAGATTATGGTCACTACGTCCCAGCCAATCAAACAAAAGGTTCAGATTATTGTACACAAGTGGTTGGGAGTAATTAATGATGCGCTCTAAAAATATTCGTCTTGGATTACGGCTAACAATCGCTCTGTTTGCTATTTTAACGTTAGCCGTGCAGCCTAGTGTGTCAGCAATAACTCAAACCGACTTAAAGGCCATTCTTAATCAGACGCCATTCTATGGAGACGTCGCAACGAGCGGGTCCTGCTCAAACACGAGCAGCGACACGACATTGTCTGGCGATGGTGCAATTCAGCAAGGTTTCAATTACTTTGTAGGCAAATTAACCGCCGAAAACAGTCAGGAAGCACAGGTGCAGGCAGCAGCTATTATTGGCAACTTTAGGCAAGAATCTAGCATGAACCCACGCTCGAACCAAGGTGGTGGCGGTGCGGGTCGAGGCATTGCACAATGGTCAGTGGATGGCCGCTGGGTCAACCTGCTCAAATACGCAGGGGCTAAGAAGCTCGATGAACGAGCACTCGCCACACAACTTGATTTTGTTTGGATGGAGCTGCACGGCACACCACCAGCTGGAGATTACAGCGGAGCACTAGCTAAACTAAAGCAAGAAACAACCGTTGAGGGCGCGACGACTATTTTCGAAACAGAATACGAAGCGGCCGGGGATCCGGTTATGCCTAGGCGTATTGAATACGCCAACGATACGCTTGCAAAATATGGTAATGGCACAAACCCAACTTCTGCAGTCTCGGGAACAGATGCAAGCTGCACCAGTTCTACCGCGATCAACTGCGACAGTACAACCGGATCAACTGGCAGCCTAGACCAAACGCGCCAGAACGTGGTTTGCTTGGCGCAAAGTGAATTAGCACTGTGGACGTCCGGCAAAATGAAGCCAGGCACCAACTTCTTTAAGTACGGCGCCACGGAACCTACCGAACAATGGTGTGCCGATTTTGTAAGCTGGATTTATAACAAGGCCGGTTACCCAATTGATAAGAATGCTCAAAACGGGCGCGTAGCGTCAGTAGACCAAATTAAAGCCATCGGTGACGCAGGTGGACGATTCAAGTACCACGATAAGGCTGGCTATACGCCTATTCCGGGCGACATAGTCGTATATAAAACAGGCTGGTCGCACGTGAACCTAGTAGTTTCCGTCAACACCAATCAAAAGAGCATGAATACAATTGGGGGCAACGAGGGCGGAGCAGTACAGGGAGTGGGGACGGATAGTAGCGTAAAGGGTTCGATTGTTAAATACACCGACGCCGGCGATGCCTATGCAAGTCATATAAATGGCTATGTTAGCCCAGAAACGACACAATAAGTAATGGAGGTTAGACTATATGCAACAAAGCGCAAATAAGATAAACCCACGAATAGCCGTAATTATTGGCGCTCTACTGATTAGCCTATTCGGCTTCTTAATTTACCGAAGTGTCCAGTTTCATATTATTAAAACCGACCCTAAATTATCTTCGGTATCAGCTATTGCGCCCTATATTAAAGTTTATTTTAATGACACCCTTAAGCCCAATGGCTACGTATTATCCGACCCTAAAAAGATTGTTACTAGCTCAAACGTAAATGGCAAGGTACTAACTATGAACCTAGGGTCTGATCTGACTGCTGAAAGAAATTACGCTGTGGTCATTAAACGGATAAGCAACACCTCGGGTAAGACACTCGAGAACAAGGTAATCGCCTTTACGGCGCGTTCCGCCACCGATGTTAAACTATCTAAAGAGCAGCAAAAAACCCTGGTTGCACGCCAAGACGCGCCAATTTATGACAGCGGTCATATTAACTATCCCCACTTTGATGATTTGCTGGAGTACGGTATAACTCCTGAACAAATTCAAAGCATGAAAGATTTGTTGTTTGACTATTCAAATGTTGTTCATAAAAAGTACTGGACAATGTCATTGAACCCAAATAGCATCGTGGTTAAGAATCATGATCCTAGCAGCTATAGCAGCACCGACAGTGTCGACTTTAAAGTAACCCTGGATAAAGTTATTTACATTGCCCATGCGGAATATGACACACTCTACGACAGTGTTCACTTGCAGTTAAGGTCGGCGGATGGAACGATTGTTTATGACTCCGCTAACGGTACGGATTAGCTCCCGAGCGGAATAATTGTACAGCTCTCTGTAAAGTTCTGGATCACAATGTCGGCATCGGTGGTGGTTATGAATGCTTGGTATTTTTCAATGTATCTGGTTAGGAGCTTGCGACGGGAGCCGTCGAGCTCACTAAACACATCATCAAGTAGAATAATTGGCCGTTGGCCGGTGGTTTGCTCGAGTATTTGCAGTTCCATGATCTTGAGCGCCAAAACGGCGGTGCGAATTTCGCCGCGCGATGCGGCTTCGGTAGCTTCGTGGCCATTGTAGGTGACGCTAAAATCTTCGCGGTGCGGACCGCTAGACGTAAAGCCACGGGTAAAGTCGACCTCTTGGTTGGCTTCGAGTTTTTTAAGTAGCAGTGTTTCGTATTGGGCGGGTTCAAAGCGGGCGGTGTAGCTAATGCTTACCTTAGCATCAGAATGCGACAGACGCCCATACAGATCGCTCAACTCTTTATTAAGACGCGTCACCAACTCGGCACGCGCCCTAACTATCGTGCCGGCCAGCTCGCTTAAACGCACATTCCATGGAAACAGCTGCCCAGCCACACCCGGACCGCGCTTAAGTAGGGCGTTACGCTGCCGTAGAGTGCGCGTGTACTGCTGTCGCACGGTTTGGTAGCCTGAAGTAGTTTGCTCGAGGAGATCGTCTAAATAAGCTCGACGACCGTCTGGTGAGCCGCTTAATAATAAAAGGTGGTTTGGCTCGAACAATACAACTGGCAATTGATACTGTGCAGTTAATCGGCGCAGGGGTTTGCCACCTATGTCGTAGCTTTTGCTGGGGCGCGGCGTTTGTACTAACTTAATGATGCGCTCGTCGTTGTTCTGCATAACCACGTCTAGGCGAGACCAGGGTTGCTCAAAACTTATTAAATCGGCGTCACTTACGCGGTAGGATGCGCCGCGGGCAGCCACTAAAACCGCTTCGAGTAAATTGGTTTTACCGCTGGCGTTGGGGCCAACAATTATGTTCACTCCAGGGCTAAATTCAAAGGAATCGTCTGCGTAGGAACGGAAATGCTGCAGGCGCAGGGTGGCAATCATGTCTTAAGTATAGATTAACTCTTGAGCGGCATCACAATATGGACGTAATCGGCGTTTTTGGGATCGCGTAACAGCGTGGGTTCCAGCTTACCGTTAAAGCCAAAGGTGATTTCGTCGCTATTTATGGCGCCGAGGGCATCTAACAGATAGCGTGAGTTTAGGGTAATACTGCCCGAACCCTTGGCCTTACCGTTCGCAGTCGCAGTGTTTTCGCCAAGCTGCGAGGCAATGGAGCGAATACTCAAGCTGCCGGCCGATTCGTCGACTTCTAACGTAACACTACCAGCAGATTCGCGGGCAAATAAGCTCGAAACCTTGGTAACATTCACAAAATCAGCTTTTTTAAGGGTGATTTCGGTAGAAAAGTCGCTAGGGATCAGCTTGCGGTATGGTGGATAATTACCTTCAACTAAGCGGGCAACCAGTTCGATGTCGCCAACTTGGAATAATACCTGTTGGTCGTTGTGGGTCACCGTTAAATCACCATCGTCATCGCCAATAATGCGGAGCAAGTCCTGCATAGCGCTCGCGGGCACCAGTAGAGATATATCGTGGCTGTTGGCGCCGATGTTCTTTTCGGCTAAGCGGTAACTGTCGGTGCTAGCCATGTAGAGCTGACCATCGGTAACATGCAAGTACACCCCTGTCAAAACAGGTCGAGACTCGTCATTACTGGCTGCAAAAATAACCTGTTGCAAACCACGCTTAAAGGCGGCGCTAGGCAATGTCCATTTAGTACCGCCTTCAATGGCTGGCATCACAGGGAAGTCGTCGGCTATAATACCGTTTACGGTGGATTTATACTGGTCGGTCGTAACTTTTAGTTTGGTTTCTAGTAATTCTAAATCGATAACACCGCTGGGTAAACTGCCTACAAAGTCTTGCATTAAACGGGCAGGGACGGTTATTGAACCTTCTTCGGCAACCTTTGCGCCAATGTAGTGGCTAATAGCAATATCCAGGTTAGTGGCTGATAGGCTGAGGCGGTTGTTGCTGGTTTTTAACAGTACGTTCGACAGAATGGGTAGGGCATTACGGCTATTGGCTACACGGGCTACAGACCCGAGTGCGCGGTTCAGGTTTTCTTGGGTGACTTGGACTTTCATTTGTGCACACCTCCGAGGTATATAAGTAGTAAATTATTTGTATAAAACTTTTTGTAATTCTTATTGGTGGTGTGGATAGTGGGTATAAGTTGTTCACTAACGGCGGTATTTTGACTGATTTGGTTGGGGGACAACTGTGGGGATGGGCGAGTATAAGTTTGGGGTAAAGTACTACATTTGTACTCAGATGGTTTGCGGAAGGGGTTGAGGGCTGCGTACAACTGTTCCAAAACGTGGCTAGTTATACCACCATTACGCACCGTGTATCCACAGGTATTAAGCATACAGACGCTCCTTAATTTCTGAGATGGCGGTGCGCATACTTGCATCAACCCGTGACTCTTTTTCGATCTTATCAACTGAATGTATGGCCGTAGTGTGGTCTTTTCGCCCCAGTTCGTGAGCAATTTTAGGGAAGCTCAGGTGTAATTCGCTCCGGAGTATGTACATGGCGATTTGGCGCGGCACCAC
>CAYXYX010000005.1:29056-31014 GCA_964469755.1 uncultured Candidatus Saccharibacteria bacterium
GGGAATCTGGAAGTGGCGGGCCGTGCGTTCAATGATTTGTTTGGCGCTTAGGTGTTTGGGCCGCGTTTTAGCGACACCCAACAGGCTGCTAACAATGCTTAGATCTGGCTCTAGGCCGCGCATTTCGCAGAAAGCGAGTAATTGATTCAAAGCACCTTCGAGCTCACGAATGTTTGTTTGAGCATTTTTAGCAAGGTATTCCACGACATCGTTGGGCAGTACCGTATCGCTGCCCTGGGCTTTGGTTTGCACAATCGCGCAACGGGTTTCAAAGTCGGGGATCTGCATATCAATACTCATGCCCCAGGCAAAACGACTACGCAAACGCTCTTCGAGGGTTGGAATTTCTTTTGGTGGCTTATCGCTACTAATAATGATCTGTTTGTTGGCCTGGTGCAGGGCATTAAAGGTGTGAAAGAACTCTTCCTGCATCTTTTCCTTGCCGGCAATAAACTGAATGTCATCAACGATTAACAGATCGGCGGTGCGGTAGTAACTGGCAAAGTCGGCAGTTTTACGGAAACGTAGCGCGTCTACAAACTCCTGAACAAACTGCTCAGTCGATATATATAGCACACGAGCTTTGGGGGTTTCCTGAAGGATTGAATTGCCCACAGCCTGGATGAGGTGTGTTTTACCGATTCCAACACCTCCGTATAAAAACAGCGGATTGTATTTGGTGCCGGGGTTGTGCGCGATTGACTGGCAGGCTGCAAAGGCCAGCTCGTTCCCGGCGCCAACAATGAAGTTGTCAAAGGTGTACCGGTCGTTAATGCCTTGGCGATAGCTGTGGGCTAAGGTGTTGCCGCGTTGGGCGGGGGCTTGCTGCTGCCGTTGTGGCGCTTCGGTGGTTTGGGCTGGCGCGGCGGGGGCACTGCTGAGCATCGATTCGGTAGTTTCTTGCTTTGGCTTTTGCATGGCCACAATTTTATATTCAACCCGTTCAGGGGTGACACCGTTTTTTGCCAAGGTTTGGTTTACAAGTTCGCCGTATTTAATCTCGAGCTGTTGCTTAACAAATACGTTGGCAACGCCGATTATCACTAGTTCATCAGATTGTTGTACGAGCTGCGTGTTCTTAAACCAGGTTAAAAAGTTACCTCGTGAAACCGAAAGTTCGATCTCGCCTAGTACGGCCTGCCATAGGTTACTTTGTTGCATCGCTCGTAACATACCCTCGTTATTTGTGTATAAGTGTAGACCAGTTGTTCGGACTTTTCCACACCCGATGCAAAGGTTACTACAGCTTTGGGTTAATTTTGGTGTGAACGGGGGTAGAGTTGTGCACAGCCATTTACGACCCCAGTTAAGTTGTGGATATCTGGGCCGCTATGGGGGACAAGTAGTCTTGAAATAGTAGGATAATCATTGTTAAAATCACGCTTTTTGTGTGGTTTTGGCGTGTTGTGTTTATTGCTGTTCGTTGTTTGGGCGGTCGGCTGCCGGCGGATTTTGATGGCCGCACGGCCGTGGCGGGTTGCGATAATTGTTAACACTAAAAATGTGAATATATCATATATGTTATAAATATAGCAAAGATGCTATATTGCAAAAAAACAGGTTAACAATTTTCTTCGCAAACCCCAAACAAGCCCAGGAGCGTCAGCCTGCCGCCTACCAAACCGCTTACCGCTGCCAAACAGCACAGTGAGGTCTTTACAAACAGGGGCGACCCCTGTATACTACTTTGACATGCCTAAAAGAACTTTTCAGCCAAAGAAGCGTTCACGTGCCCGAGTGCACGGCTTTATGAAGCGTATGGCCAGCAAAACTGGTCGTTCGGTGCTTAAGCGCCGCCGCAACAAAGGTCGCGCTAAGCTTTCTGCTTAAGCGCACGCAAACAGCTTGCTCAAGGCTCGCCGCAACCCAAGCTAACGTATACTAATCAGTATGCTTACTAAAACACACCGTTTTCACGGCTATAACGCGCTCAATTTTGCCCATTCAAAGGGGCAGGT
>CAYXYX010000006.1:0-8226 GCA_964469755.1 uncultured Candidatus Saccharibacteria bacterium
TAATGGGACGCGGCATCACTGGCAGCAATGAGTTACTGTCCCGTAGTCAGCTGTCGGCTAGCAGCTTCAATCAAGTAATTACGTGCCTCGAAATCAATGGAACCATTATATCGCTGGGTATGGACCGCTTCGGGTTAGCTTCATGATACTTTCTTATATATAGGTTGCATTATGGAGTCTAACCGCTTAGTATGAAGAACGATATGCCAGCAAAAAATCTCGTTATCGTAGAGAGCCCCGCCAAAGCTAAGACCATCGAGAAATTCCTTGGTAAAGACTACATTGTTCGAAGTAGCTTCGGTCACATTCGTGATTTACCCAAGAAGGGGCTAAATATTGACGTCGAAAACAACTTTGCGCCGCACTACGAAGTTAGCAGCGACAAACGCAAGGTTGTAAGTGAACTCAAAGCCGCAGCCAAAGGCGCCGAAGTCTGGCTCGCCAGCGATGAAGACCGCGAAGGGGAGGCGATTGCCTGGCACTTAACCCAGGCGCTCAAACTCGATCCAGCTAAAACCAAGCGCATTGTATTCCACGAAATCACCAAATCAGCCATCGAAGAGGCAATTAAAAAGCCTCGTACGGTTGACTTAGCCCTGGTTGATGCTCAGCAGGCTCGCCGTATTCTTGACCGCCTCGTTGGCTACGAACTGAGCCCAGTACTCTGGAAAAAGGTCCGCACTGGCCTAAGCGCTGGCCGTGTACAATCGGTTGCAGTACGCTTAATTGTCGAACGCGAACGCGAAATTCGTGATTTTACTGCCGTTAGCAGCTTTAAAGTTAGCGCTGTCTTCTTGATTGACGGCGTTGAACTGCCCGCTGAATTGACCACCAAATTCAAGACCATCGAAGAAGTCAATGGCAAGCCCCTGATGCGTGCCTACTCTATTGCCAGTGCCAACTACCAAGTCGGCGACACGATACGCAAGCCCAGCACCCGCACCCCTGGTGGCCCATTCACCACCAGTACCTTACAACAGGAAGCTTCACGCCGCTTGGGCTACAGCGTCCGCCAAACCATGACACTAGCCCAGCGACTGTACGAATCAGGTCACATTACCTACATGCGTACCGACAGTACCACATTGTCAGCTTTGGCACTCGGCAACGCCGAAACATTTATCAAGAACAATTACGGCCAAGAATACCACAAGCGTCGCCAGTTCAAGACCAAGAACGAAAGCGCCCAGGAAGCTCACGAGGCCATCCGCCCAACTGAATTTACCAAGCAAACCGCCGGTGACGACGAACAGCAAAAAAAGCTATACCAACTGATTTGGCAACGCGCCTTAGCATCACAAATGAGCGAAGCAAAGCTTGAGCGTACCGAAATCACCGTCGAAGTTTCTGATCACAAGGAAGTATTCATGGCTAAGGGCGAAGTCTTGCAGTTTGACGGGTATATTAAGGTATACGGTGGCGGTAAAGACGACACACTTTTGCCGGCCGTAAAAAAAGGTGACAAGCTTATCGCCCAAACCGTCCAGGCCACCGAAGCGTTTAGCCGTGCACCGGCTCGATACAGCGAAGCTGCACTTGTTCGTAAGCTCGAAGAGCTAGGTATCGGCCGCCCAAGTACCTACGCACCAACAATTTCTACCGTTCAAACCCGTGGCTACGTCGAAAAGTCCGACCTCGAAGGCAAGCCGCGGGCTATTCGTAGCCTTAAACTCGAAAATGGTACCGTAACACCGCTAACCGAAGAGGTTATAACTGGTGCCGATCGTAATAAATTACTGCCAACGGGTATTGCCGACGTTACAACCGACTTCTTAGTCAAATACTTCCCCAGTATTGTTGATTATGACTTTACGGCTCAAGTTGAGCGTGCTTTCGACCTCGTAGCCGATGGCAAACAAGACTGGGAAGCCATGATTGCTAACTTCTACAAGGACTTCCATCCACTGGTTGTTAGCTCCGCCGACATCTCTCGCCAAGAGGTCAGCCAAGCCCGCTTAATTGGTACTGACCCTAAAAAAAATGAACCAATCTACGCCCGTTTTGGCCGATACGGCCCCATGTTGCAACGCGGTGAAGTCGAAGACGAGTCTAAAAAGCCCGACTTTGCACCACTCCCCAAAGACACCACTATCGATACCGTCACCCTTGAGCAGGCGCTCATCATGTTCCAACTGCCACGGCTGGTTGGCACAACCGAAGATGGCCTCGAAATCAAAGCTAACATCGGTCGTTTTGGCCCTTATATTCAAGTCGATAAGACCTTCGTATCAATTAAACCACTCGACCCGCACGATATAGACGAAGCCACCGCCCGCGAACTATACGCCGAAAAGCTGGCCAAAGACGCTGCTAAGCACATTAACGAATTCCCCGGTGGGATTAAGATCTTAAACGGTCCCTATGGTCCCTACATTACTGACGGTAAAAAGAACGTCCGCATAGCAAAAGACGCCGACCCGACCACGATCACCAAGGCCGAAGCAACCGAAATGTTGGCCAAAGCACCGGCCAAAAAACGCAGTTTTAAGCGCCGCACAACAAAACGCTAACGTTTGCAATAACAGATCAACAGCTATATTCTCACCTCTGTTAACGAGGTATTATAATTCTACAACAACGACTGTGCGTATATGTCACAATTGTGCTACAATAAATGTAGTACACAATACTATTGACTTTTAAAAATTTACGTTCTATAATATTGTTAAATCTTATTAGACAACGTAGACAGGAAGAGACTTTATGGCAGAGCAGAGCACAGCAACCAAACTCCAAACCGAACAGCTTGTTAATGATATCCTCGGCACCATTGAACGTGAACGTGAACGCGAAATCGTTGCTCGCCGTTTTGGTCTATTTGACCGCAAAGAAACCTTGGAACAGATCGGGGAACTACTTGGCATCACCCGTGAACGTGTCCGTCAGCTCGAAAAATCAGTCGTCACTCGCCTAAAAGCCGCTGCCGAGCAGCAATCACTACCTCAGATTGACCAATTCCAAATTGATGTTACCCAATACCTCGAAACCGTTGGCAGCGTTGCCCGCGTCAGCAACATCACCACCGAACTTGTCGAGGAGTCAAATCGTATTGAGCAAGCCCGCATTTCTTTCCTAAGCCAACTTTGCAAAAACCTCCTAGTACTTAACGAAGATGATCACTTTTATAACAGCGTGGCCGTAAAGGGCAGCCGCGACGAAAAACAGCTCAAAGCCGCTGTCGTAACTGTTATCGAGGCTATTAAGAAGATTGGTGAGCCAAAAGACATCGCCACTATTGCTGCCGCTGCTAATATTGCTGACGCTGCCGAAGCCGAAGCGTTAGCCAGCACATCTAAGCAACTTGCTACACTAAATGACCGCTGGGGCCTCATTAAATGGCCTATGGTCAATCCTAAGAACATCCGCGACAAAATATACGTCATTCTTAAAGAAAACGGCAAGCACATGCACTTCAACGAAATCGCCGATGCCATCAAGGACAGCGATTTTAAGCGCAAAGATGTTACCACCCAAGCCATCCACAACGAACTTATTAAAGACAAGCGCTTTGTACTTATTGGTCGTGGCATTTACGCCCTTCGTGAATGGGGCTACAAAAAGGGCACCGTCGCCGATATTATTGCCGAAGTCCTCCGCGAGGCAGGGGAGCCACTCCACCGTGACGAAATCGTCAAGCGCGTGCTTAAGAGCCGCTTCGTTAAAGAAACCACCATCCTTTTGAACCTACAGGGCAAACCACAATTTAAGCGTGTTGCCAAAGCTACTTACGCCTTAGCTGAGTAAACAATGCCCAGTATATCAGGCTCCCGGGGCAGCTTAAGCCGCCTTGAAGCGGTCATGCTTGATGATAGCTGGCATCCTACTAATAGCATTTGCGATGTTTATGAGTATATGGATGAGTTTAAAGATGATGAGACTGTTTATGATGAGAGCAACAATAGTTACAATGGATCTTTTGCCGCACAGATGCATGCCATACGCCGAATTGTCAGTGAACAAAACAATATAAAAGATCCTAAAATTGCCTACTTTTTGACCTACAAATCGGCGCTACCAATAGCAAAAGCCATTCATGGATATTATGATGCGTTAGGGATTGAACGACCGCCGCTAGACTACATAAAAAGCTATGCTAGACCAAGAGAATATAAAGGGCTTTCAATACATACTTTGGTACGGCAAGAAACTTCGCGAGTCCAACGGCAGATCAAACAACACAAGCCAGTAGCCGTTGTAACCGTTGATCAGTTTGTGGCTAGTGGTTATACCATGCAACTCGCCAATGACACATTACATCGGGCTGGTATTGTCCGAGATCAGATTTATCCAATTGGCGGCAGATGGTATCACGACTACTATCCGGAGGATCGACCGCCGACCGAAATACTTACAATCGATGAAGCCAGCGATCCCTTAGCTGCCAAATTCTATATGATAGGCAACTTGGCTGCAAAGCAACAGCTCAATGTAGCCTAGCACAAAGACCGAACAAATTACGAACAAGATGTAACACAAGCTGGAATAAGGAGCACGGAGCAACGATACGTAAAACCTTATAACACAAGCAGTTTAGGTAGCTGGGCAGTGCATATGCACACAGACGCATACAGCTAGGGAAGCAAATCAAAATTTTTATAGCGATTAAAAGACGATAGAGCAGAACGATCTTGCCATACACGCGATGTCGTACAATGTATATTTTGCGACACGAGTATCTGAAATATAGTTGATTACTGATACCCCTGCTACAGGGGACTATCACTGGGTTGGGCCTATAATTCTTATAATAGACCGTTAGCTACTCTGCAAACACAGGTTCTCAACTAGTCCCACTGACCATCTCCACACCCCTCAAAATAGGCCTAGTGTTTTCGTTGTGATTAATAACACTACCCGAGTTTTCCACAGTCCTGCGTGAAAACATTCGCTTTTCACAGCTGGTGTGTCATAAATTTGACATTACCCTACTTCCCTACGTTTATATGTTTTTTTGACTTTTATCGTTTTTGGTATGTTTGTATTGTTTTTTGCCTAAAATAGCACTATGCTAAATACTGAACATAATGCGAACAACTAGGGGAGAATAGTAGGGGGAACTGTTACTGATAATAGGCGCGGCCAAGCACCCGTACGTCTATATATTGGCTGGGAGTAATGTTGTCGCCTGCTAAATCTTTTGCTGTGGCCAGGTACGTCCCTGCTTGCTGGCGGGCGGTCTTACTGTCATGCATATTGAACTTAACAACGTATGGCTTACCATCAATCTGAACGTCTAACTCCTGTGCTGCCCCTGTAGGTAACACCAGTGATGTCACTTTGAGTTGTTGTGAGGCCAGTGTCGCTACCACGGTACGGATAAACTGGGTATTTTCGCTGCTTATTGCCTGATCACCAAGTTGCACATGGAGGCCAGTTTGATCTACTATTACCGGCAGATTACCGCTGACTGTGCTTGCCGTCGCATCTTTTTCTAGTAGCGCTTTGCCGCTAGCGTCCAGCACATAGGTTCCGTTAACAGATTGTAGGACGAAAGCGGGTGCATTGGCCCGTAAGTAGTAGACCGGCCGGTGCCCGATTAAAGGCAAGGCTATGGTAACGCTGGCTAGTTCTGGATAACGTTTCTGCAGGTCAGTGCTGGCAGCACCGGTGTTAACTGTCACTTTATTCTTATTCCATATGGAAGTGCTTAGATAATCGCTAGCGGCTTGTTGATACTCCGAAGTGGCGTGAAAGGCTTGGCTTCCAGATGCATCCAAAAGCACCACTCGTGGTTTTGTAGACAAAGTTACAATGCTTATGGCGCAGACGATAATTGCTACTGTTATAACTAACACGCCACTTCGCCTTGCCCAAAACTGTGCCGAAAGCATTTTTTGGCGGTCATTAGCTAAATGGGATTGCTGTCGACCGGTCGCCTCTGCCCGCTCTGAACGCTGTGCATGGTACGAAAAAGCCGTCGGCTTCTCCCAAGTGGAATGAAGCCGCTGTCGCTGTAACGTCCGGGCTGCCGGCTTCTTCTTGCCACCCCTGAACTTCATTACTTATTGCTCGCTTCGTTCAGGACCAGCTGGGCTAATTCCTTAGCTGATTCAGCATGACCAAAGGTGGCAAAACGCGTGCCTAAAGCAGCTCGTTTTGCATCATCATCAAGCAACGTAGCCAATTCTTTTACTAACAATTCTGGCTTAGCTTGAAGCTCAGTGTCGACAATCGAAACAATTGCCCCCTGCTCTTCTAAGTATGCGGCATTTTTGAGCTGATGACCCCCCGTCAAATAGGGGTGCGGAATCACAATGCATGCCCTACCCTGCACCGCAAAATCGGCTAAACTACTGGCCCCTGCCCTCGTCACAATAACATCGGCGGCACCGCTGTAACGATATACGCCATCTATGTAGCCAAATACTTGCGTTCGAGCCAATTGCTCATCTGTTAAAACTTGAGCGTACTCAACTTGCATTGCTTTCTCATTAGCCTGCCCTACAACATGCAGTAGGCGTAAGGATGGATACCGCTCGAACAGATCAGGTGCCCCTTTAATAACGGCCTCATTAATGCGCTGAGCCCCTAGGCCACCGCCAATCACAAACACGACCTTGTCCTGTGGTGCAAATTGTAACTCTTGCCGGAACTGTGCTTGTCGTTCCGGTGTTACAGGCATAAAACCAGCCATAACAGGCACTCCAACCGTGACTGTTTTTGCTTGATCATAGGGGTAGATATCGGCTGGCAGCGCCACGGCATTTTTTGCTGCCCAGCGGGCAATAATTCGGTTAGCCAGGCTTGGAATAGAATCAGAATCATGCGTAATAAATGGAATGCCACGACTATGTGCGCCGAGGGCTACTGGAACGCTTACATAACCGCCGCGGCTGAATACAATTGCCGGTTTAATCTTTTTTATTAAGCGACGACTTTGGAAGAAGCCAGCTGCGATTCTAAACAGGTCACGAATGTTGAGCCACATGGTTTTAACATCAAGCAACTGCTTAAGGCCTTCGCCATAATAACGTCGGAATTTACCGGCCGAAACGGTGTAAACCACATCAATATTAGCGTCTCGTTCAGGTACGGACGCAAACGGATCACCCTTTTGGCCAATGTACACAATCTGCACGCCGGGGTGTAGTTGTTTAAGCTCGTGCGCGACCGCTAGAATCGGGGTGATATGCCCCCCGGAACCGCCGCCGGTGACTACTATCGTCATGGCTTCCCCCTTGTTTAGTTTCGCTGCGCACTCGCGGCGCACCAAGCGTCGTGTAATGCGAAATCTGAAATACAATACCAACAGCGGCCGCCACGAATACTACGCTGGTACCGCCATAACTTATGAACGGTAATGTAATGCCCTTGAGCGGCAATAAGCCTATCATAGCACCGACGTTAATCAGCGTTTGCACGCTAAACCAACTCAAAATTCCAACCACCAATAAGCGACTAAAATTATCCGGTGCCCGCTCGGCAATCGAAGCAATCCGCGAGAATAATGCCCCAAATACCAGAAGCAGAATAATACTGCCGATAAAGCCAAACTTTTCGGCATAAATGGCAAAGATTGAGTCGTTCGCCGCCTCCGGCAAATAACCATAGGCCTGTACGCTACTACCAAGGCCCAGACCTATAATTCCGCCCGAACCAACGGCAATCATCGCCTGACAGGCCTGATAGCCGCTATTCTGACAATTAGCCTGTGGGTGCAAGAATGTTTGTAGACGCTCGCGTCGATATGGCGTAGATACGATCGCCAAGGTAGTGCCAACCAGAACCACGGCACCAATCAGCATAACGCGCTTAAGTGGCAAACCGGCCACGTATACCATAGCACCCATCATCAATAACATAACACCAGTGGAACCAAGGTCGCTTTGTACGCCAGCCACCACGCCACCAATTAACGCAAGGGCTATCGCTAGTGGTTTAAACGTTTTAGAGGCATCGCCGATGGTTCCATCTGCCATGCGACCACTTAACAGGCCAGCCAACCAAATCAACACCGCAAATTTGAGCAATTCCACCGATTGGAATGAAAAACTACCCAAACGCACCCAACGATGTGCTGGATAGTTGGGGTTTACAGGCATTATAAGGGCCAGTAGCGTGGCTCCAGCTGCAAAGATGAGTAATGGCTTGCGAAGGTCCTGCCAACGCCCTAGCGGCATCCGTGAGGTCACTATGAAAGCAATAATACTCAAACCAATAGCAATTAACTGTTTGCTGACGTAATAATTGCCGCTAACATGGGTAGATTCGCTTAAAGCGGGGCTG
>CAYXYX010000006.1:8236-14238 GCA_964469755.1 uncultured Candidatus Saccharibacteria bacterium
ATGCACACAGCGTTACGAGCCAGTAATCGGGTCGGTGCCGTCGCATAGTGGCCTGCCAAACCGCTTCCGCTGGTCGCAGGCGACTCTGTGTCCGCCCAGGCGTTCGTGGTCGCATGCTATACGCCAAAACGGCCACCACTCACAAACACTAACAAACCAAGGATAGCGGCAATAACACCCAAAATCCAAAAGCGCATGGTGACTTTTGTTTCGGGCCAGCCGATGGCTTCAAAGTGATGATGAATTGGTGATGACAAAAACACTTTTTTACCATTCCGCAGTTTCCGTGATGCGCGGTTAATAATAACTGAGCCGGTTTCCATAACATACACCGCGCCAATGATTGGCAGCACGTAGATGGTGTTCGTTTGCATAGCAATTACGCCCAGCGCCGTACCGAGCGCAAACGCCCCCACATCTCCCATGAAGAAGCGCGCCGGATAAATATTAAACCAGGTGTAGCTAAGCAGCGCACCAACAATCGTCAAACATAAGCCCGCCAGTGCAAACTTAGATTCAGCGGTGGCGATAACAGCATAAGCCAGGAACGAAGTTACTAATAAACCACCTGCCAGACCATCTAACCCGTCGGTGATATTAACAGAGTTGGCAGTCGCAATAACCACGAACCAAAATAATGCAATTACGCCGATGCCCAGCTGCACCTCATTCACGCCGGGAAGATATATAGAGTGCACGCCAAGCTTTTCGTAGAACCACCAACCCGCTCCAATCACCACCAAACTGTAAAGGCCAAATTTGAGTTTAGCGGTCATACCGGCAATGCCAGCACTACCGCGAATATTCATAACGTCATCGATCAAACCGATTAAACCGGCGCCCAACATTGCCGCCAGTGGCAGCCAGGTTTGGCCACGGTTAAGATTAAATAACAGCGTAATAATTGTAATACTGGCAATAAATATTAAACCAGCCATGTTTGGAACGTGCCGCTTGTGCTTAGCAGCATGCAACTTGTTGTAGACAGTAGCTGTGCCACCCGACCAAGCTTCGGTGCGCTGCTTTTTCCACCATTTCCACTTATAAGCGGCTGTGGTGTAGATCGGCGTTAGAGCCATACTCAAAATAAAGCCCGCCACGGCGAGCCACAGTATATGCAACATTGAGCTGCTTCGGATGGTTAGGTCGATTGATTGCATCATAACTTTTTGTTTTAGTATACCATCTGTGGCTAATTTTTAGGTGTCACAAAGCCATTATTTATTAACATATGCGCCAGATCAGCAAACACCGGCTGCCCCGCTCGCGAACCGGCATAGCCGGGCACCTGAGGTTTATTGTTAAACACACAAATTACATATTGCGGCTTGTCACCGCCCACAAAGCCATAATAAGTCCCGTTAAAGTCGGTGTCCGAATAGCCGCCGCCAGGTTTAGCCACCTGAGCAGTTCCGGTTTTACCACCGACACTATAGGCGCTGTCAAAATTCATAAAGCTAAAACCCTGCTTATAGTAATGCGTCACCACCTGTTCTAACAGAGGTATCATGTCACTACTGGTTTTAGCCGAAACCACATGTTCTTTAAGCACCTTTGGTTTGTTAGCCGTCGTTGAGCCATCGGCATTAATCGTTTGATCAACTAATGTTGGTTGATAATAGGTGCCACCGTTCACTACGCTCGACAGCGCTGCTGCTGCTTGCATGGCTGTCATGGTTACACCTTGGCCGAATGAACTGTTGGCGTAGGTTAGCGCAATAGCTGGTTTGCGCGGATTAGCACTGGGCACAATGCCGGCCGTTTCATACCCCTGCTCTACTCCTGTATCTTGCCCAAATAAATAGTGGCCAACCATGTAATTATGCCAAGCCTCAATGGCTTTGGCATTCACCTGGCCACCGCCCATTTGCATAAGTTCCCAGGTTGCACCAGTGTTCAGCGACAGCGCCAAAGTGCTAGCGACTGATTGCTGGCGCGCGCCACCGTCTTCTTCAATGTCGGTAATGGTGTAACCGTTGATAGTCCAATGCGCTGGGTCGTAGAAGGTAGTGGTTGGCGTTACTACTCCCTGATCGAGGGCAGCGGCGGTGGTCAGAGCCTTCATAATCGAACCTGGTTCAATTGCATTCGATACCACAGCATTCTGCAGCACGCTCGGATCAGTAATAGTGCTGATTTGCGTAGGATTATAGGTCGGATAATTGGCCATGGCCTTCACCTGACCGGTGTTAGGGTCAAGAATAACGGCACTTAAAAGTTGAGACTTGGTTTCGGCGGCCTTTTGCTGCAATATTTTTTCCATTTGGGCCTGCATGGCCATGTCGATCGTCAAAACCACATCTTTACCTGGCGTGGCGGCTGTTTGGATGTTGTCCTTGCTGGCGGCCAGCGGCACGCCGTGCACATCGGTAATGGCCTTTAATTGACCGGGTTTACCAGCTAGTTCGGCATTCAGGGCCTGCTCAATTCCGTACTTACCGACCGCATCATTGTTAACAAAACCAAGTAATTGCGAAGCAAATTGTCCTTGGGGATAGGTCCGATATTGCTGCTCTTCTGTACCTAAACCAGGCAGTTTGAGTGCGATGATCTTTTTACTCTGTTCTTCGGACAGTTTTTTGCCCAAAATCGAGTAATGTGTACCCTTGGTTTTGATTCTAGTCAAATAATCACTGGCCTGCCCGCCAATAATCGGCACCACAGCGGTCGCATACTTGTTGGCGTCTTTAACAAATGTTGGATCGACATAGGCCGTGTACAGTTTTTGGTTAAGCACAATTGGTACAACCGCATCACCGTTATGCGCCTTAATCAGCCCACGGGTCGCCGGAATTTGATACTGTTTTAACTGATCGCTGCGTGCGGCGGTTTTGTAATAATCGTATCGAATCACCTGCACATAAAACAAACGCAGTCCAAAAACGGCCAAAATCACAATTATAAGAGCGTGCCACAACTGAACGCGGCGCACGACATGGCTAGGACTATCTGTTTTTGTTTTGGGAGCCATAAGAAGTATTATACCAAGTTTACACGCAAAATTTGCATGCTCGGCAAATACTTAGCGCGATACACTGCCAGATGGAGCGGTTGGCACCATGGCAGTAGCCACAGAGCTAGCCTGAACGCGGTCCAGTGACTGCAAACGAGCCGAATCAACCTGCAAATCAGCATTCTTACTTTTAAGGGCTGTTTGTTGTTGCTGAAGGCCGTTAATGGTGTAGCCGTAAGCATTGGTTTTTGTCACCTGCGTCAGATACAATAAGCCGAGCAAACACGCGAGAACAATCAGAATAATGGTGTTGCTAATGGGGCCAAACTTACGCTCTTTGGCGCGAAAGCTAACTGAATTGCGACCCTGCCCAGAGTACTGTGAGCGACCGAGCGCTAGTGAGCTTGAATATGTCATATTGATTTTCCTTTTTGTTTTGGTTCGGTACTCCCGCCGAAGCAGGAGTACCGGCTGAACCTACTAGACTACCTTAACGGTGATTTTGTAGGCTCGGGAGCTGCTTTTTACCTGGATTGGCATGCATTTCCCTTTCTATTTGTTTATTTTAACTGCGGCACGAAGTTTTGCACTTCTTGCTCGCGGATTGGAAACTGATTCGTTAGCTGCAGCGGTCAGCGGTCGTTTAGTAAGCACTTTGAGTGCTGCGTCGTACCATTCCCCGCCCTGTTCAGCAAAATATTGCTTTACGATGCGGTCTTCCAAACTATGGAAGCTAATAATGGCCAGTCGCCCGCCCGGTGCAAGTAATTGCAACCAGATTGGTAAACTACGCTCAAGTAAGCCGAGTTCGTCGTTCACTGCTATGCGAAGTGCTTGAAACGTCCGAGTCGCCGGATGTACACGACTGTGTCCTGGCCAAACTCGCCCAGCGAGTTCCGCAAGTTCTGCAGTGGTGTGCAATGGTCGATTTTGCACGATCAAATTCGCTATAGCGGCTGCCTTTGGCTCTTCCCCATACTTCTTAAGTATGTCGGTTAAAGCATCGGTGCTGTAGGTGTTAGCGATACGCTCTGCCGTTAGTTCCTGGCTAGGATCCATTCGCATGTCGAGTGGCCCATCCAAGCTAATTGCAAAGCCACGTTCTGCAACATTAAGGTGCGGTGACGAAACACCCAGATCGGCCAAAATAAGGTCGAACTGTCGACCTTCACGTTGTAAATGCTCCGAACCAGCCAAGAAATCTTGGTGCAGGAGTGTTACATCATCACCCTTAAAGCGTTCGGCCAGTTCATTGATCGCATTCTCGTCTCGATCAATTAGTACGGCTTTACCTGGAGCGTGTGTGCGTTGCAGTATTTCGGCGGCATGGCCACCGTAACCGGCCGTCACATCGAGGTAGCTATCCCCTTGTTTTGGCGCAAGTACTTGCAACACTTCGTCCAGCAACACTGGTAAGTGCAATAAATTATGTGAGGGTTTGTTGTCTGTCACTTTTTTATATTTGTTTTGGTGTTTTGTTTTAAAGAGCACCTATTCAGTAGTCAACTGTTTGTTTTTTGTGTTGTTTTTGTTTTTATTTGATCCAAACAAGCATGTATGTAAAGAAGATTTAATTCGCTTTAAAAAAGCTTAGAACTTCTTACTGCGAGCTTAGATCGAAGTTTGAGAGACTTATGTGTGAGGTGGAGTTTTGGGAGGTGTTTTAAACAAGGTGCGAGGGTATATTTTACATGGTCCCTATGTACCATGTGTTGACTACCGAATAGCTGATCTCAAAAGGCTCTTCCCAGCCCATCTATGTGGGGAGAACTGATTTTTGTAATTGCTATTGGTTGTTAGGCCAAATTTTTAATGATCATGCTATTCGCTGGAACTACTTAGCGATGATTCGCCAATAATTGCCTGCGCGCACAACGACGATATCACGGTCTATCTCCGCAAAATCCAGCAAATGCTGCTCAAGGACAATACGCCCCTGTTTAACATCTAACGGACTTTCCGCCTTCCCCATCCGGAACTGGACATTGAGGTCAGCCGTTTGCTCGTCAAGGATATTTCCCTTAAGCAATGGTTCAACTTCGTTGTCCCATACCGTTTTTGGGTACAGGTGTAGATAGTTTTTAAAACCGCGGGTAACTACGACTCCGCTCGCTAACTCGCCGCGCAGCTCAGCCGGAATGGTCAATCTGCGTTTATCGTCGAGTCTTCGTTCGAAATAGTCTAGTGTAGCCATCCCTTAATTCGTCTAGTGGTTTTTATTTTATTGCTTCGGCCAACTGTTTTGGCTGGCTTCAGTGTTTTGCCACTGCCCTGAATATACTACCCACAGTTACCCACTGCAACCCACATGTTGAAAAAAAAGTGGTGTTTTTGACACCACTTTCCCACAGCCTTAGCTATGTTGTATTTATTGCTGCGGATTAGCAGGTTGAATATACGTAATTGTTGCTGGCTGGTCCGGATGATTAGGGTTCGTTAGAACATCTTTTGATTTGTGCAATTTAATTGCATCTTGGTCAAAGGCGTCTAATGGTAAGGCAAGCTCATCGGCAGGCTGTAAGTTTCCAGCCCCACCAACCTGATTAGAAATAAGGTCGGCAACTTCAGGTATATCCTTAGCACCAAGGGTACGAGCAACATCAGTTGGGCTTGTATCACCTTCCTGTACATCGTAGAAGCCTACATTCTTGGGGATATCACCCGTCGCTTTAAGATCACCCGCAAGGCCCTCTTGGCTAAAGAATGCTGTCTTGGCATGCTCAGCGTGCTGATCATCAATAAAGTTCATCCCTGCGCTATAAATTCCCTTGCCTGCAACGAGAGCAATCGCTGCTGCGGCCACACCTGCAATCACTTGTCTGCGACGGTAATTAGGTCGTTCGTTCTTTGTCATGGTTGATTCTGTAGTACTCATAATAATATCTCCTTAGTTTCCGCCAATTGATGGAGCACGAAGTACGCTGTCGAGGCGGACTGGCATGCGGCGATCTCTGCCAACCCCTACCAGTCCTTCTTCCTCAAGCAGACCGAAGCCGGCGAGCTGAAGATGGTGTGGCGGGACGATGACGGCTCCGAATACACGGCCACC
>CAYXYX010000006.1:14248-20322 GCA_964469755.1 uncultured Candidatus Saccharibacteria bacterium
ATGACGGCAAATGCTGGGTGCAACGCGAGCCCGCTAATAACGCGGCGGGCTTCGTGGCTAATGGCGATCATACCAATGAGCGTTGCGGCAATCAAGACTACCGCTCCCACGCGTTCGTGCATGCGACGTGCTTTCTTTTTTAACTGGTTTTGGATTTTTTTGTTTTGCATAATTGCTTAGTTATAATAGCAAACTTTTTATGCTTTGTCAATAGTGTGGCATTATACCTTGACGATTGACGTAATTTGATTCATACATTGATTACCACTGGCCTCCCCGTCTGCAATGGAACAAAGGTGATACCCGCTTCTTTAAAGGTGTTCGCGAGCATAGTATAGGTCTGTTCCCTCGCCTGATCACTTAAATGCCAGTCGTGGACCGGCAGCACATACTGGGGCTTGAGGCTAAGCGCAAGGTTTACAGCTGTGATTGTCGACGCCCAGGGTCCAGCAAGCGGTAAGGCTAAAATGGCATTAGTTTCAGCAAAACTGTGACTGTCGCCCGGGTGTGACAAGCGCCCCAAATAGTGCACGCCAATCTGCTGAGGCTGCACAAACAACGGCCGAACATTTTCGTGAGGTGAAATAAAGAATGTTATGCCGTCGGAAGGTTGATTGCTCACCTCAGAAATGCCCTCTTGGAGCAATAGCTGCACAACATCACTCGGAGCGGTCATGTGGACCTCTGGAAACTTTGCTACCAACTGGTGTACTAGCTTAAGGCTAAGATGATCTGCATGAATATGAGTAATGATGATATCATCGAGATATTCCAAATTTTTAACCGGCAGCACCGCCTCGCTCATAACCCCGGGGTCAAAGAGTGCTGTACGATTTATAGGTTCCGGCATTTCTACCAAAAGGCAGGAATGTTCAAATTTTGTGATTTTCAAGATAAACTCCTAATTCGCTTATCCTGAGTATGATGGATGGTTCGTTTTATATCTGTAAGAAAACCTATTTTACGCATAGAGCTGGTAGCTACTGCCCCGTTGGCTGGTGGCGAATATCCAGAGTTCTGTGCCGAGCACGAACATGGCCGGTGCGTACACACCTAGTACTAAGCCTAGGGGACTGCGCAGACGCTGCACGGCCGCACCGTAATGTGGCGCAACAGCGGTAGCCTTACCAACAATCTGCCAACTATGTAGGGGTGGATCGGGCGCTGGCAAGTTGTCACCCCGAACAGTGAGCGTGCCGGTAACTCGGTTTATGCCCACCAAGCGGTGCGATACAATGAGCGACGGATTAGCAGCGCTGCGATAGCTAACCACATCGCCCACTTGTAACTGCTCGATTGATGCCTTCTGCACAAGCAGTCCATCGCCAACCTTCACGAATGGTGCCATACTGCCCGTTTGTACCGCGAATATACGTCCACCAGCGGCATACCAACGGCCCACCCCCGCCAGTATGAATGTAAGTGCAACAATGCAAATCACTATGAATATGCGTAACAAGAAGCGAAGCCCAAGTCTAGGCATATCAGCTCACAACTGAAATACCACTGAAGATGAGGTCGATGCCTGATAGTGTGACACCCGACTGTGTTGATGGCACGGCATCATTAGACATTTGGGCCTGAATAGTAAACTGAGCAATTTGACCGGCAGGCAGCGTGTATTCCAAGTCGGTTGGGGTGCCATTAGCGTACGCCGTCATGAGGGTACCGAGTGATAGAACCTGCCTTGGCCCGCCACCTGCGGGATTAAGCACAATAAAAATGTGATCCAAATTAGCGCCCTGCGCCGTAACAAACGTGCTCGGATTCATACTCATTCGCAGGGCAAGTTTGCTCGTACCGTTATTACGCAGCGTCAGAGTATTGCCACCTAGCGGCATTGGGCTACCACCTGGTTCGACATTATCGAAGGCAAAGCCATTAGCCGTTGCTGCAAAACCGCCCAAGCCGTCGGCGATTGTTAAGTTAGCCGTGGCACTGGTAATTCTGCTTCCCTGCAGGGTGGCATTTTGACTTTGTAAGGCGGCAAAGGTTACACCTGTTACCAGCACACCCACGGCCGTAATAACACCTATGGCCCGCGTTAAGCCAGCCAATCGTTTTTGCTTACGCATATGATTCCTCCATTAGTTGTGGAGCCATCATGGCGCGGCGCAAAACAACTGTCAAATGGCGGTTAATGTTTAGTTAATTAGTAAGCGTTTTGACGTGGGCACTAACGAGGGTGAGCAGTTCTGGGCCATATTTTTGAATTTTCATTGGACCGAAGCCCTTTACGGCCGACAGTTGCGCGGTGGTCTGAGGCATGCGACGAGCCAGTTCGATTAAAGTAGCATCGTGCGCGACCATGTATGGTGCAATGCCTTGCCGTTTAGATTGTTCGTAGCGCCAGGCACGCAGTTCTTTGAATAATTGCTCGTCATAAGGAGCTTCCGTGTCATCTTCTGATTCTTGACCCACCATGTCATCGGGAGCATCATCGGTGCGGGCAGCCAATCCGGCTGAATCGAGCTTGAGACTGCGATCAAATTCATAAATGTCCGGGTGTAATAATAGTGCCGTTTGATTCAGCCCCAATAAATATACGCCGTCGAGCGAGCGCACGCGGCTCAGCGCTACATAGCCCATACCAGGGGTGAAGGCTTGGCTCAAATTGATTTCGGCAGCGTCCATGCTCATACCCTGGCTTTTGTGAATGGTGATCGCCCAAGCGAGTCGTAGCGGTAGCTGAGAAACTTCGGCGCGCACGCGGCCGTCTTCGGTCAAGCTCCAAGTGTGCGGTTCGACTTTAATGACTCGCCCGTTGTCGAGCAACTTGACCAGTGGCCAGTGATCTTTAAAGCCAACGACCGTGCCCCGGCTACCGTTTACAAAACCTTCGGCAAACTTGTTGGCCACGAACATAACTTCGGCGCCAATTTTAATTTGCAGTTTTTCGGGCGCCAGTACGCTTTTTATTAACTGATCCTTCTTGGCTTGGGAGCCCTTTGTGGCCATGGCGTAAGTTTTTGATTCGGTATCAAGCGCTTTAAGGTGACGGTCGTTAATGGTGTCAACATCGGCGTTGTGCGTGTACAGCCGGGTGATGGTAACTCCGCTCGGATCGTGACCCATGCGAGATCGCAGTAGTTCATAATGTGATTCTTCGAAGTCACCGCTGCGCAACGCAGTTAATAACTCCAGCAGACCATCTTCGGACTGGCGGTGCTGCTCGGTTAGATAGCAGATTTCTAAATTAAGCTCCTGCCAAGCCGTGCTCAAATGAGCAAAATCAAAAACGTCACGGCCGGGGCTGACTGGCGGTAATTGGAATAAATCGCCCACGAGTACCACTTGCATACCGCCGAATGGCTCATCGTTTTGGCGCAGCAACTTGCAAGCTTGATTGATCATATCGAGCCGCGAGCCATGCAACATGGAAACTTCATCGAGCACCAAAATATCTGTTGCATTGTAGCGTTTGCGTAGGCGATCATTGGCAGCCAACCAATCATGATCGTGCTGCGTAAGACTGTCGCGAATACCTAGACCTGACCAAGAATGTATAGTGGTGCCACTTAAGTGCGTAGCGGCAATGCCAGTACTAGCCGTCACGGCCACGGTTTTGCCCTGCTTACGGGCGCGTTTAATGAACTCATTTAATACATAGGTTTTACCGGCACCAGGCGGGCCCGTTAAAAATACGTTTGCCCCGGTCAGCAACACGCTCAGTGCTTGTGCTTGTCTCATCGTGTACCGATTGTAGCACAGGCCTGCTCAGATGAGCGGCCAAAAATCATGATTTTTTAATGACCTTACGACGATCGTGATAGGCCAGTTCGCGGCGTAGCTGATCAATGCGTACAATTCGGTCGTCATATTGCTTAAGCAAACTCGAATACTGCCAGTTAGGAGTCATGACGTGCAGCAGCTTACCCTGTTCATCTAGATACTCAATAAGGCTCAAAAAGTCGCCATCACCTGACACAATGATGGCTTTATCGTAATTTGGGAACTCTTTCATTGCATAGAGCACTAAGTCGGCATCGATGTTGCCCTTAACCACTGGTTTAGCGTGCTCTTCTTCACCGGGCTTCGCTATTTGTGGCGGCTGATTTTGAGCATCTTCAGCACCCTGCTGACTAATATCAAGAGTGGGTTTAAGTGCAATTAAGTAACCAAGCTCATGCATATGTTCGTACAAGGACTCGTTTTCGACCATATAGCCAATGAACATATAGGCGTGAGTAACGTTATATTTGTCTTGCAGATATTTGCGGAAACGGCGCCAGTCCATCTTCCAGCCCATTTTTTGAACGCCAAGATTTAAGTTTTGACTATCGATGAAGGCGTACACATTGGGTTTAGGTTTAGATGTTCGTCGTGGCACGTTAATTTCCTTTTGTTCTACTTTACTTGATACTATACGCTAGTTCTGCATCATCCAGCGAGGAAACCTCCGTCAAGAATGCCAGGTCAGAACCTAGCTTTTCAAGATGGGGGATAGGCGTGTCATTACGATTCACGAGAATAACTCGGCAACCCACATTCTGAGCTAATTGCGCATCAACAACTTGATCGCCTATCACAAGAATTTCATCACCATCCAAAGCTTGTGCCGCAGCAATAGTGGCAAGCACTTTAGGGTCCGGTTTGCGGTGTTGAGTTTCGTCGCCGCACACCAATTCTGATATATACCCGCTCAGGCTGGAATTATCTACCAGATAACGCGGGCTGGCACTTCCACGCCCCGCATGTTCTCGATTTGTAGCTACCACCTGCGTCTTGCCTTGTCTGCCCAATTGTTGGATCAAGTTTTTTGCATCAGCAAATACATGCTCCTCGGGATGGCTGTAATAGGCCTCTTGAACGCGCAAAAAATCACTCAGTAAAATATCAAATAATTCACCGTCAACCATATTAAATGTATCTTTTATTGTTTGACCGAGTGATCCATGAAAGTTGTGACGCATCACAGCTTCTGTCGGGACTTCCAGACCACTTATTTGGGCAGCCTCTTGGATTATTGCAGTATAGACACCGAAGCTATCAATCAACGTGCCGTCTAAGTCCCAAACAACTAATTTTACCGCCGAGACATCAGTCATAGGCTCATGATAGCATGCCAACTACTTAAGAATAAGGAACGCGACCGTACAGACGGTAGCGGTAGCGACTGTGCCCCATAGCATATCTACAATTGTTACGATCTTTGGCCAGTTTTTAAGTGTAGCAGCATTGGTCAGATCATATGTAGCGTACGCGAACAGTCCCAGGAATGCGCCATGACCGAGCGCGAATAACACCGCATTCGCTTGGGTAGCGTCAGCTTCGAGTGCTGGATCGACCACAAAAAAGACCATGGCAGCAATATATATAACGTAAAAAATCACGGCCGGCACAAAACTCGGCTTGTCGGCCAACAAATGTCCCAAATTCTTCTTGTAAAACTTGTTGGCGATCAGGCCAATCCAAATACTATCCACTACAGCAAACAAAATACCGACTAATAAAAAGTGTCCGAGGAATTGCATACGTATAGTATAGCAGCTAGCGTTAGCTCAGTTTTTGAAGTAACGCTTCGGGGTCATCTTGGGGAATTTTGAGCGGTTTTTTGCGGACTATTTCGTAGCGCTCGCCTGTCAGCGTTGATTCAACATAGTCATCGTTCAATAAGTTAATGAAAATTGTTAAATCTTTGTCGTCCATAAGGATGATGGCGCCCGATTCATCTTGCATGAGCTCTAGGCCGAGCTCTTCGGCATGGGCAAGTAGCTCGTCCTGCTTAACAACGTTGGCATCAAGTTTTTGCAGTTTTTTAATAATGCTCTTTTTACCCTTGATGAGCGTTTGGAGCGTGTTACCGCCATCGTAGGTCAAGCGGAAGTTCGATTCAATTTCGAAGACTTTTTGTTCGGCAATACTGGCCTCTTTAGCGTCATAACCAAATAATTGCTTGAGCTTGGTTTGATTAAAGACGTATAGATCTTGATCGAGGAGGAGTAATTGTGGGTCGGTTGGAATACGCACGGCGGCATCGGCATCAAAGGGCGTAAATTTGCCATCGCGCATCATCCACCCCTGCTTTCCACGCATAATATTGGACTGTGGCAGTACTTTAAAAACGTAAAATG
>CAYXYX010000006.1:20332-22579 GCA_964469755.1 uncultured Candidatus Saccharibacteria bacterium
TTGGCTTGTCGAGCTGCGTATGGCTAACGCGCGCCATAACGCCTTTAATTCGCTTAAAGTCGTGCTCTTCTTCTACAAATACTTCGATTTCGTGCTCCTGGGTGCGTACCCAGCCCAGCACTTCCCTAGCCTTATCGACATTCGTAAGCAAGGTGCGTTGCAGCACATTGTCTTCGGCTTCGGCGGCTTCAAAGTCGCGCACTTGCATGCCCTCACCGGCGCCCTTTAATACATATTCAAGCATTTCATCAATAAAAATCGGCTCGAGCTGCTTCGCGATCCCACTAGTGCGCGACGTTTTGTACACAATGTAGTTTTTGTTAATTAAAAAGACGTCGATTTTAAGATCGTCTTTGTACTGCACCAGATTGTTGGCCCATAAAAACACGTCTGTCTCAACGTAATTGCGCATAGCGGTGTCTTCGTTTGCTAGTATATCTTGATCCATGAGGCTCCGTTATGTGTGTTGATTGGTTGCTACCTATTTTAGCGGGCCGCGGCCCAAAAATCTGCTGTAAAATTATGCCAACTTGGCAATATTTTGTTCGCGGGCCTTATTAGCCCACTCATCGGCCATTTCGTTGCCAGGGTCACCAGCGTGACCTTTGGTCCAAATAAGCTTGGCTTGACTGGCGTCGTACAACGGGCAGACTTCCTTAACGATGTCGAGGTTTTTGATTGCCCCGCCCTTTTTGACCCAGTTGTTCTTTTTCCAATTCAATGACCAGACGGTAATGACGTTAATCCAGAATTCGCTGTCGGTGTAGATTTCGCAGGGTTCGCCGTTAGCATCTTTAAGCGCGGCAATAATTGCCAAGCCTTCCATGCGAATGTTGGTGGTTTCTAACTTGCCGGTCGTGTCGGCGCCAAGCACGCAGACTTCCATGTTTTTTATAACGGAGTAGCCGCCGGGACCTGGATTCGGGCTGGCGCTGCCGTCGGTGTAGTAAGTAATCACCAATCTAGTATACCCTCGCTGCTAGTTCGAGGGTAATTTATCTATATTTTTTATAAATTCGCAGCAAGTATCTTGATTTATGTGTGAAATAGTGTTAATATAACTTACTGAATTATGAGAACGAACGTATACAGTATTGAGCCACTTGAGCCGACTATGCGAGATGCCATCCACGATGGTGTTGGCATGGTCGCTGCTTACATGGGCGAAAGTATTGTTACAAAGGAACTCACCGTGCGTGTGCCAACTAGCCCTGCGGGATTAGTTGATCCCCATCGAATTGGATTTTCGAAAATGGACAAGATGGTCGAATTACACCTATTGGCTCTGCCCCTAGATGTCAGCACCGAACAAGTTGGCCTGGCTTACAAGAAGCGCGGAATCGGTTTCGTAGATACAACAGCAGCTAGCGAGGCCTTCACACGTGGCGTCGTCGCGCATGAAACTGCTCATGCACTGGGTTTTGTGGACGATGATGCAGATCACAAACATTCTGCATCTAATAGCCACTGCAATGATGCGTCCTGCATAATGCACCCGGTCATCGCCATAACATTGGATACAATTGAAGCCGAAGCCACGCAATCGCGCTTAGAACGAATGATGCGCCGAAAGCCCAAGATTATATCCGACACGGTTGTTCGCTTGGCAAACAATCAAGTGGACTTTTGCTTTGACTGTAAGGTTGACCTCCGTGGCAAAGGCCAAGCACACCTAGATAGTATCCGCCAAGACCGACTCTTTGGAAGTAAAGCAATATAATAATGAGTTTACACATATGAGCCCCCGACACGAACGCAACAGAGGCAACCCAGAAGTTGCAGTGGATGAACTGCTTGCAGACTATAACCACAGGCTAAACGAACTAGTAGAAAATCATCAAGCGTCGTATCAGACGACTGCTGACGAATATCAAAAAAATGTTAAAACCCTGGTACAACAACAGTTAATGGATAGGCGCAAATTTGAAACAGCGCTAACCTCTGCTGAGCAGTCCGTATCCCAAACCGGTAACCAAACAAGCCAATCGTTTTCTAATACTTTAGAGGTAATGCATATTCGGCTCACCAATGCCATACCTGAGGCTGACCAACAAACATGGGCGGATGTGCAGCGTAATGCTTTGACCTATGGCGTAGGTTCTCAGTACGTTAAAGCGTCACTTTCCATGGCTTCTAGTAGTCATGCATCTCGTGCAATGCGGGCGGCACTCGACGAACAAGTTTGGGGTAGCGTGCAGCGTAATGCTTTGACCTATGGCGTAGGTTCTCAGTACGTTAAAGCGTCAC
>CAYXYX010000006.1:22679-25667 GCA_964469755.1 uncultured Candidatus Saccharibacteria bacterium
TTTCCATGGCTTCTAGTAGTCATGCAAGAACAGCCATGCAACAATTGCTACCCGGCGAACAACGCCCACAGCCAAATGATTTTGGATTTAATGGCTCGGTTGATGATTTATTACGAGGCATGTTTGACGACAACTTCCGACAATCAGGCGGCGCCACACCGCCGCCACAGCCGCCTCGTCCACCACAAACGCCTCGCGCTGCAAAGTCTCCTAACCCTGAGCAATCTAGCCAAGATCAAGCATTGGCAGAAATTCGAATTATAGTTGCTAGGGTAACTGCAAATGATCGCCAATTCGCATGGCTCGCCAATGAGGACCCGGCTAATGTTCTACGCGTTGTTAACACCGTCAAAAAGCTACGCGCCACAGCTGCTGCCAAACAAGAAACCATCACCGATAAGGCAATATACATCCGCTATCGTCGTAGTATCGAAAATAACAATCCCGACAAAACACTCGAAGTCTCATTCCGCATTCTTGATGCGCTCATGGGTGGCAAAGTAAATGGCAGCCTACCCTTTTAGCACCTAGATGTGCCGGGAATCATAGGCCCAATGCAGGACTGCTTGTCGCTGTCTGGTGCGGCACGACCAGTCACCTGGCCGATCAGCATTACGAATCTGGGCGATGTGCCGTGTCATATTTTTCCAACGCTTAATTTGACGCGCATCCTCGCCTGAAATACGACGGCCCAGATAATACCGACAGTACCACTGGAACCAACCTCGCGGGTCTTCTTCGTATATCCAGCCCTTGCGTTGCCACTCTTGGCGACTCTGACTGGCATCAACACCAAAAAAATTCAGCGATGGATCGTGTACCTCGCTCAGCTTGGCATGAGTAAACCATTCCGCCGGAAACTCATCCTGTTCGCCTTCAAAGTAATGACCACCGAATACGCCGAGCTCTAACATTTGCTGGGGCGTTAGCTGTGGTTTAAATTCGGGATCAAAGTCGTGACCTATTGGCTCAGTCAAAATGTAGTTATAGCTTTGAAGTGAATCGCGGACAGCTATACTTTTTTTATACATTAATTATTGGGTTTTCAGGAGACAGCGGCACAAGAATCCACAAAATTAGGTAGGGTATAAAGCCGGGCAAACCACCCGGCAGCAGCAAGATCACAAATAGGATTCTAAAGATAACTGGATCAATACCAAAGTAATCACCCAAACCACCACATACGCCTCCAAAGACGCGGTTATCAGATGATCGATAAAGACTTTTTGCCATGGCTTTATTGTAGCAAAACCCAAATTTTAGACTGTAAGTTTACTCACAAAAATTATGTAGATGCGGTAATGACGTCCCAAAGCTGCGATATTTCGGGGTAATTCACGCCTAGGTGATCACCTGCGGGTACGGTTACTAACGCGCTTTTAGTCTGCTCTGCCAGCCACTGCGCCTGCTCTATGTCGCAATATGGGTCGGCATCGCCGTGAATAAAGGCAAGCTTACGGGCCTTGGCTTTGATGGTTTCAAAATCAAAGCCATCTTCAGGAAATAAGTAGTTAAATTGGCTTGGATCATCCCAATTATTAGGTACGCCACGCGCCCAGGCACTCACCATAATCCCAATGTTTATATGCGGGCAACGATCGTCCATGAGCAAATTAAGTACCGCAACGGCACCAGATGAGTGGCCAACAACCAAATTATCGGTAAAATCCCAATCGGCAGTTAGTAGGAAATCATTATATGTTTCGCGATTAGGCTTGTGGTTGTTTGGAAGTAACGGAACCCAAACCTCATAACCGACAGCTTCTAACTTATGCTTAAGCCATGGGAACCAGTTTGCTTGCGGATTCGCGTCAGTGCCATGGAGGATTACTGCGCGCTTCATGGCTAGCGTAGCTTATCAATAAGATCAGTAATCGCAACCCTCGCCTGCTCGGTAGTATCGCGGTCGCGAATGGTAACAGTATTGTCATCGAGTGAATCGAAGTCGACGACAACGCAGTATGGGGTGCCGATTTCGTCTTGGCGGCGGTAGCGCTTGCCAATGTTACCGTTATCGTCCCACATGACGGCGCCAAATTCTTGTTTGAGTGTCCGGTAGACTTCACGAGCTTTTTCTACAAGCTCAGGCTTGTTCTTAAGAAGTGGCGAAACGGCAACCCTTACAGGGGCCAGATGCTTTGGAAGCTTAAGGAACATTCGCTTTTCGCCGTTCACTTCGTCTACGGTGTAAGCTGCGGTCAGCACTGCCATTACGGCGCGCTCGACGCCAATTGTTGGTTCAATCACATGTGGAACAAAGGCTTCGCCGCCATCTTTAGGACGGTACTCCATGCCCTTTTTGCTTTCGCGCTGAATGTTCTGTAAATCAAAATCGGTGCGATAAGCCAAGCCAGCCAACTCTTCTTTACCGATTGGGAAATCAAATTCGAAATCGACAGTACGCTTGCTGTAGTGAGCACGGTCGTCTTCGGGAACTTCAAGCTCGTGGATTGATTCCTTGGGCAAGCCAAGCGCGTCAAAGTAATTGTGCCACTGCTGTTTCCAATGCTCAAAATGCTGTTCCCATTCGGCTTCGCGAATAAAGTATTCGATTTCCATCTGTTCAAATTCGCGGCCACGAAATACAAAGTCGCGCGGGCTAATTTCGTTACGGAAGGCCTTACCCTGCTGAGCAATTCCAAAGGGCATATCGGGGTAAAACGAATCAACAACGTTTTTGAAGTTGGTGAATATTCCTTGAGCTGTTTCGGGCCGCAGGTAGCTAATCGAGCTTTCGTCATCAACAGGACCAACATTAGTTCGGAACATCATATTAAACGCCCGGGCTTCGCCAAAGGTGTCTTTTTGGCCACAGTTCGGGCAGCGGCTTAGGTCAATTTTATCGGCGCGGAAGCGATTGTGGCAATTGCCGCATTCTACGAGTGGGTCGGTGAAGGTGTCGACGTGGCCACTGGCCTGCCAGACTTTTTGGTTCATTAAAATGGCGGCGTCAACGCCGTACATGTCATCGCGTTCGTCGACAAACAT
>CAYXYX010000006.1:25677-26874 GCA_964469755.1 uncultured Candidatus Saccharibacteria bacterium
GCTGCGTGGCGCGGTGGTGCCGGAACGCGGCAAACCGGTGACGAAGATCGGATCACGCGCCGCGTCCCCTTCGCCCCGCGGAGGCCCGGCCGCCATTGCCGCCGACGCCAGCGCCTGATCCATGCCGACGTTGTAGGGCGACTCCTGCACGAACTTGCGCCACCAGGCGCGCTTGATGTTATTTTTAAACTCCACGCCAAGCGGACCGTAGTCCCAGGTGCCGCTGAGGCCACCATACACATCTGATCCGGGGTAAATAAATCCACGGCGTTTACATAGGCTGACGATGTCTTCGAGATTGGTTGTGCTCATTGCTGGAATTATACCCGAATGTAAGAAGTAAGCATAGCTTGCACCAATGGCATCACTGCGCCGGTCAGTGCTGGGCCGTTTTGGATCTGTCGCAGTGTACTGGGCGGATTGCCAGCAAATACAATTCGTAAAAATTTGATATGGTCGGCTTGATAGCTGCCGGCGGAGCTTTCGGCGAACGAAACATTGTCAAAATCGAACGTATAGCTGAGTTCGGCTGACAATTTTTTGCCATGAATATCGGTCACTAAATTAGGTGTGTATCCTGATAATTTTATTAACTGAGCGTTGAACCAAAACCGAATCAGCACGGTATCGATTTGGTCGTCATTTAATGCGACAAAAGATTGCTGTAACAACGTAAAATACACTTCTTCAGGCTGATCTTCGGTAGCTCTGTCGAGTGCTTTAATAAGCTCATATCCAAGCTGTACTCGGTCAATGTTTTTTACAATATTACCGTAATGCTTATCAAGTCGCGCTGATACCAACGTACCTAGGTCACCTTTGCCCTTTATGTAGGTCAGGATGCTAACACTAAACAGTTCTATGCCACCGGCCATCTTACTTTTGGGCTTGCGGACACCTTTGGCGATCAGACTGATTTTGCCGCTATCGGGCGTAATTAATTTAATAATTCTATCGGCTTCGCGAAAATTGGTACGTGATAATACAATGCCATTGGTGACGAGTTGGTTCATGTGGCAATTGGTGTCAATGCGTTCACGGCGCGGAGCAATGTCCGCAGGCTGGTAAGTGGCTTGTAGTGGTAGCTGCGCACGCCGAGCTGATCACGAAGCATATCCCAGCTGCCATTAAATTCACCTGCTGGAACATTGGTTAATACCAAAACAGGAACATGATCCCAGTCATCGTAGCTACGAA
>CAYXYX010000007.1:0-461 GCA_964469755.1 uncultured Candidatus Saccharibacteria bacterium
GGAATTACTAGGCGGTGGGCTCGACCACGGCGAGGACCCGATGGTTGGTCTAAGGCGCGAAATACACGAAGAGACTGGCCTTGAAGTTACTTATGTTTCGGACACCCCAAAATATTTTATAACCTCTCCACGCCTTCATGCAGAATCATTTGTGGCTAATGTAATCTACGAAGTAAAACTTAAAGACTTGCACTTCACGCCATCCGATGAATGCCAAGAATTGCGGTTTTTTAATACCGACGAAGCAAAACAATTAGACCTTTTTCCAAATGTACAAAAATTTTTAGAAGTCTACGATCCTTCCTTACAAGTATAGTGCTATGGATCACTCCTTAGCATGAAACTTCGGCGTATAGTAGTGACTGAGGTATACACGTGATAAAAGTACTAAGTTATTTAAGCGGCGCAACATACAAAAAAATCATTAAACCAGCCCTTTTTAGACAAAAGCCCGATGATGT
>CAYXYX010000007.1:471-9531 GCA_964469755.1 uncultured Candidatus Saccharibacteria bacterium
AACCACAATTGATCTAGCTATAAATGAACTATACCGCAACCGGATCAGTGCAATAGAAATTTGTATCTCTCACAGCGGAAGCGTTACTAGCCATAGTTGATATCACAGTACTGCACGGATGGCAGCGTATACTTAATACCGAGGTACAAACGTGATAACACTAATGAGCAGTTTAAGTAGCAAAACATACAAAAAAATCATTAAACCAGCCCTTTTTAGACAAAAGCCCGATGATGTACACGAGCGTTTGTTGCGTTCGGGCACGAAATTGCAGCGTTTATGGATTGTGCGTACGCTCGCGCGCAGTATGTGGGCCTACGATAACCAGGTTAAGTTAAGCCAAGAAGTCCTGGGCATTACGTTTAAAAACCCTGTTGGGCTGTCGGCCGGGTTCGACAAGAATTTTGAACTCCCGCACATACTGAAGGCGATTGGCTTTGGCTTTATGGAAGGTGGTTCATTAACGAACGATCCTTGCGATGGGAACACGCGGCCATGGTTCTACCGTTTGCCCAAAACGAGGTCACTCGTGGTGAACGCTGGATTGGCGAATCAAGGTGCCGCGGTAATTCTGAACCGAATTAATACGTACGATCCAGCAGTATTTACGGGCTTTCCACTGAATATTTCAGTCGCCAAGACCAACTCCCAAGCTGCCGCCAGCGAGGCCGATGCCGTAGCTGATTACATTGCCAGTTTGCAAAAAATAAAACACGCCGACGTCGGGGATATGATTACACTTAATATTTCCTGCCCTAATACCTTCGGGGGTGAACCATTCACGACACCTTCGCGGCTGGAACATTTGCTGCGCGAAGTTGACAGGCTTAATCTAGCTCAGCCAGTATTTATTAAAATGCCCATCGATATTGGATGGGCACGATTTAACGAGCTGCTGGCTGTAGCTAATAGACATAATGTAGCTGGCGTCACAATCGGCAATTTAGCCAAGGATCGCACAAAAGCTAAGCTCGCTGACCCATTGCCAGACAGCGTCAAAGGTAATTTAAGCGGCAAACCAACCTGGGAACTCAGCAACGAGTTAATTCGCCGAACCTACATAAACTACCAAAAGCGCTTTGTAATAATTGGCGTTGGCGGTGTATTTAGCGCCGAAGATGCTTATACCAAAATCAAGCTTGGCGCCACATTAATTGAACTAATAACTGGCATGATTTTTGAAGGACCGCAGCTTATTGGGCAAACGAACAAGGGCCTAGTGAAGCTTTTAAAACAAGATGGTTACGGCTCGGTGAGCGATGCCATTGGTGTCGACGCCTGATCACTTCATTAAGTAAACATTAAAATACAGCTGAGCCGGTCATGGTTGTTAATTCCTTCGGCGCTACGCTGGTAGAGTGGGTATTTGGAGCTATCAATTCAGGCGGACAACATTGCTACTGTGGCTGGCACTGTCCGGATTGGCGGGGCTAGGTATTGGCTATAGCGAATTCATGTTACGGCCACTCAGCCTGTGGATCTCTGTAGCTGCATTGGCGATTTTTATTGGCCGCTACAAAGCTTTAGGTCTATGCGGCGTCATCATTTTGGGGTTAAGCTTGGGTTGTTGGCGAGGTGCAACCTTGCAGCATAGACTAGACGGCTACTACCATTTGTACGATCAAAAAGTACAGCTGCAGGTCACCGCCAGCGAAGACGCCGTGTACGGTAAAAACAGCCAATTAACCTTTGTTGCGGTTAATGTAACTGATATGCTGGCGGGCACCAAACTCCCAGGGAAAATTGGTGTAAATGGTTTTGGCGAAAACGCTGTTTTTCAGGGCGACACCTTAATCGTTGAGGGCAAGTTACGCTCCGGCATAGGTTCCTACCAGGGGTTTATGAGCTTTGCGTTGTTGGATATTACAGCACATCATACATCGCCAATTATTGATTTACGAAGGCGGTTTGGTACCGGCATGTTGAGTGCCTTGCCGGAGCCGTTGGCATCTTTTTCGATGGGGCTATTAATTGGTCAACGCGCCTCGTTGCCCGAGGATGACAAAATGCATTTGCAGATGGTTGGATTAACGCACATTATTGCCGTGTCCGGCGCGAATTTAACAATTATGCTGGAAGCTAGTCGAAAGATTTTAGGCAAACGATCAAAACGGCTTTCGACTGCCTTGTCGATGGGGTTAATGATGGTGTTTGTGTTGATGACCGGCGGTAGCGCCAGTATTATTCGGGCGGCGTATGTGAGTGCATTTAGCGTGGCTGCAGCCTATTACGGTCGTCAAATGCGCCCGCTCCTCATTATTAGCATGGTGGCAGCTGTGACGGGCTTTATGAACCCTATTTATGTGTGGGCTGATGCCAGTTGGTATCTGAGCTTCCTGGCATTCTTTGGCGTCATGATGGTGTCGCCGCTGTTGCAAAAGCGCCTGCCAAATGCCTTTGAACGCAACATTATTTTGGCCGTGGCTCTGGAAAGTCTGTGCGCCGAAATCATGTCACTACCGTACATCCTATATACATTTGGCCAGATGTCATTTATTGGCATTGTGGCCAATATGTTAGTGGTTATAATGATTCCACTTGCCATGCTTTTAGGTTTGATTGCGGGATTGGCGGGTATGTTCGCGTACCCGCTCTGTGGTTGGTTCGCTTGGCCGGCAAAATACCTGCTTATGTATATGCTCGATACGGCGCATATACTGGCCGATTTGCCGCACGTGTTTATTGACAACATCTGGCTGTCTTTGCCCGGGTTATTGGGGCTATATTGCGTGATCGTTGGTATGGTGTTTTTGCTCAACTTTAAAGATCAGCGCAAAAGTACTATACTAACAGATGAAGAACCAACGGATTCACCGAGAATATTGGGAAGGATGTACTGATGAGCGGACACAGCAAATGGTCAACAATTAAGCGCGAAAAGGGTGCCAAAGACGCGGCGCGCGGCGCCGTATTTACTAAACTTGGCAACATGATTGCCATGGCTGCCCGCAGCGGCACTGACCCTGACACTAACTTTGCGTTGCGCCTTGCTATCGACAAGGCCAAGGCCGCTAATATGCCTTCAGCCAACATCCAGCGCGCCATCGACCGCATTAAAGACAAGGCCGCCGCCCAACTGCACGAAGTGCTGTATGAAGGTTACGGCCCCGGCGGTACCGCCATTATTGTTGAGTGCGCCACCGACAATATTAATCGCACCTACCCGAATGTTAAGCTCGCCTTTAGTAAGCACGGTGGCAGCATTGCCGACAAGGGAAGCGTGCTGTTCCAGTTTGACCATAAAGGCATGATCCGCGTTAAAGGCTCTGGTGATGATATTCTGATGGCCGCTATCGACGCTGGCGCCGAAGATGTTCAGGACGAAGATGACGAATCAGTAATTTACACCGCACACACCGACTTGGCTAAGGTTCGTGATGCCCTGCGTGAGGGAGGCCTTGAAGTACTTGAAGCCGAGCTTACCTATGTTCCAAATAATATTGTTGAAGTTACTGATGCCGCCACAGCTGGCAAAATCATGCGCCTCATGGACGCCCTCGACGACATCGACGACGTCACAAATACGCACGTAAACTTCGATATCCCCGAAGATCTGCTCGAAGCCTAATATGAGAATCTTAGGTATCGATCCCGGTACCGGTATCCTTGGTTTTGGCATAATTGAGATCGTTAATCGACAACCAGTTATGGTCGATGGGGGCGTCATCCGTACGCCCGTCAAGGAAGATGATGCCGTGCGCCTGCTCACCATTTACGATGAGTTGACCGAAATTATTAAGCAAACAAAACCAGATTCAATGAGCGTTGAAAAGCTGTTTTTTGCCCGGAATGTCACGACGGCAATGACCGTAGCTCAAGCCCGTGGTGTCGTGCTGCTTTGTGGCATGCAGTCTGACCTTTCGATACATGAATATACGCCAATGCAAATTAAGCAGGCGATTACTGGTTACGGCAGTGCCGATAAAAAACAAATGCAAGAAATGGTGCGCGTAATTCTAAAACTCAAAGAAGTGCCCAAACCGGATGACGCGGCTGATGCCCTGGCTGCAGCTATCACGCACAGCATGACTATGCCATACTAGTAATCATGATTGCCACGCTTTCCGGAACCATTAGCGAAAAGTTCGAAACCCTAGTGGTGCTCGATGTTGCCGGTGTGGGCTACGGTTTACTGGTAACTAACGAAGATTATGGTCGTTTAATAACTGGGCAGCCAGCCAAGTTATATGTGCACGAGAATATTCGTGAAGATTCACATGACTTGTTTGGCTTTATAAACTACGACACGCAAAAATTATTCGAGCAGTTATTAAGTGTTAAAAATGTTGGGCCTAAGGTTGCACTGGCAGTTTTAGGTATTGGTTCGGCGGCAATAGTTCGCGGCGCAATTGCTTCGGGTGATGTTAAATTATTGCAATCGGCTAAAGGTGTTGGCAAGCGAGCTGCCGAACAAATGGTGGTTGAGTTACGCGACAAGGTTGGTTTGGTAGCCGGGGCAGAGGCTGAAGATTTGGTATACCGTGGCGGCGTAAATACTGCCGACGAAGCAGTGCAGGCACTCTTGGCACTTGGCTACAGCGAAGCCGACGCCCAAACAGCTCTGCAGCGCATCGACGAAACGCTACCAACCGAAGACCGCATTCGCCTGGCTCTCAAGGGCGGCAATTAGCGCCCTTTCCCAAGCCAGCAGATTCAAACGCTTGATGAAACTATGTTTGCATATGTGGGGGCAGAGGCGTATCGTAGGGTCAAATGAGGCCCGAAGATCCACTGTACCAATCATTTGAAAATGGAATTGTCGACGCAACGCCGGATGTATTGCGTCATGCCGATGCTGCTCAAGTTATAAACAGGCTGAGTTTGTGGGCCCAAGAAAACACCCTCAGACGATCGATGCCGAGAGTTGGAATGGTCCGTACAGCAGTTCAACGATCATTGAACGAGCACTGGATGGCATTTCCAAAGGGAGATGTGCATGTTAGTCGTGGCTACGACAGGTTTAATATCGCCGAAGCCGACAGCGCAACTCCTATGTACTATGAGTCGCGTTTAGCGGTTGTGGGCGGCGATGATACTAGCGAGGGAATATTGTATCGTTTCCTTGAAAAGCTAGTGGATGGCGCGCCTAGTGCAAGTGGGGGCACGGCTATATTGCATATCACCGCACCAGTCGAAGCAAATATGATACTTAGCGTTGATACCATAAATTTTGCGGTGGTTAAATCAAAATCTGGTGAGAGTTTTTGGTACACCCTTGAAGAAAATCGTAACAAGGGTAAAGTCATGGCTTCGGAGGCAAGAGAAGACGAGACGGGTGCTATTCGAGAAAAGTATGGTCGTATAGATACGCTTCCTCTGGTCGCAATACCGGCCTCGGTTGAGCAAGTTGCGCTGATGCTTGATGAGCTTAAACATGCATCGGGCGTGCTGATAAAAGAAACCCCACCGCAAAAAAGTAAATCTGAACGGGCAAAAGAAAAAGCCAGCGAGGTAGGCAGCCTGGTGTTATCAAAAGCTCGCCAGCAGTTCAGTTCAAAATCGTAGTTGCAGCTAACGCAAGCATATTGCGCTATAATATAGCTAATGATTGATCGCATAGTTGACGCCGCTTTACCGCCTGAAGAGCCTCAGGAGGTTGAACTTGAAGTTACCCTTCGACCGAATGACTTTACCAGCTACATTGGCCAAGAGCGGCTAAAGCAAAACCTTAAACTTGCCATTCAGGCAGCCCAAAAACGCGGCGAGCCTATTGACCACGTTTTGCTTTACGGCCCACCCGGTCTCGGCAAAACGACCATGGCGAGTGTAATAGCTAACGAGATGGGTGCTCAAATTCGCATTACCAGTGGTCCAGCAATTGAACGGGCCGGTGATTTAGCCAGTTTGCTCACAAACTTACAAGATGGCGATATTTTATTCATTGATGAAATTCACCGTCTGAACCGTAATGTTGAAGAGGTGTTATATAGCGCCATGGAAGATTTTAAACTGGACATTATGTTAGGCAAAGGTCCAAGCGCGCGTTCGTTACGGCTCGACCTACCCAAATTCACCATAATTGGTGCTACTACCCGTGCGGGTGCGCTCGCTGGGCCGCTGCGCGACCGTTTTGGGCATATTCATCGTTTGGAATTCTACACACCAGAGGAGGTACAACATATTATTGTTCGTGCCGCCGGCATTCTGGATGTCCAAATCGACAAACCAGCGGCAGCCACATTAGCTACCCGCGCGCGGTTAACTCCGCGTATTGCCAACCGCCTCTTAAAACGTGTGCGTGACTACGCCGATGTAAATGGGGATGGCATTATTGACACAGTTATTAGTACCGAGGCCCTACAGTTGTTAGAAATCGACGAACTTGGTCTCGATCCAGCTGACCGGTTACTGTTAAACGCAATTATTGATAGCTACAACGGTGGCCCCGTAGGTGTAGAGACACTGGCGGCCCTAACAGCCGAAGAGCGCTCAACAATCGAAGACTTCATTGAACCTTATTTGCTGCAAATAGGGCTACTAGAACGTACCCCGCGCGGTCGTAAGGTAACGGCCAAAACCTATAAACACCTTGGTCGCACCCAAGCTAAAGATACTACCGATCCAGTCCTGCTATAATAGCGCTTATGAATCCAGCAGATCCCACCAAGCCAAGCGAATCAGCACCGTCAAATAACCAGCAGTCTGCATCACCGCTGCACTCGTATTACGATCCAAACAATCAGAATGCTAATAACCCACTCGAAACGATGCGGGAGGGCGAGATTGTTATTTGTAACATCAAACGTCACCCAATCGGCATTCTTGGCGTATATCTAACGTTTGCGCTGTTAGTAGTTATTGTTGCCGCTCTTGGTGTGGCAGCGCCGACGTTATTCCCAAACACTGACTCCGACCAGTTGCATCTCATTGCCGTTGGTGCGTTATTATTTGCTGTGTTGTTCGCGGGTATTTTTGCATTCATTGCTCGCACCGTGTATTACGGTAATCGTTGGATCGTTACCAGTGATAGCATTACGCAGATCGAGCGCCATAGTTTATTCGACACCCAATCGAGCCAATTGAGCCTCGCTAACCTCGAAGATATCACAGTTCACCAGGACGGAATCATTGCTAACATATTTAGCTATGGCACTTTGAACGCTGAAACTGCCGGTGAACGCAGTAAATTCGTGTTTCCATTCTGTCCAAACCCTACCGATGAAGCCAAAAAGATTTTACTAGCTCGTGAGAACTTTGAACAAGGTCAATGGTACGCTGAGCAACGGCCAGACCATCGTCCATCAATGCCATCTGACCAACCACCAGCCTAATTACTGAAAAGGATTAGTTCGGGCGTCGTTGACCAGTGCTTTAACGCTGACGCTGTTATCTTGTAATTGGCGAAGTTGAGCTACCACCACTGGGTCAATACGCGGTGTTGCTTTTGCCTTTGCTGCTGCTGTGATTACGGATGGTTGTGCGTTGGTTGCGGCATTAATTTGGATCACCACGTAGGAGTACAAACCAATTACAAACACTACAAAAATAATAACGCGATAACGGCTTAAAGCCTGTAATTTGGTTAAGATTTGATTCGGTAAGTCGTTTACATTCAATTTCATGATGGCTTTATATAAATGTTAATAACGAGCGTAAACACGAGACTGTCAGGGTTATTGCTCTGCGGCTGAATATTTACACTGGCGACGGCGGCCGTACGACGGTTATTTTCTAGGCCGCGTAAAAAGGTATTTAGCTGAGCAAAGGTCACAGGGTTATTGTTATTGTTCCCGAGTGTAATCTGCAAATTGTAAACGCCAGGAATATTCGCAACCGGTGTTAATTGTGACAGGTTTGGAGTGGCAACAGCGCTCGTCGAACCCGCAGGCTTAACTCCAGTGGACGCTGCATTACCGCCTAACGTCGAGGTCGGGAAGGTAATGGTCGTTAGGGAGACTTTGCTAGCGGCCGCAATGCTGGTAATTTGACGCACGGCTTCGGCTTGGTCCTTGTCTTGAGGAACAATCTTTTTAGTGACGGCTTCTAGCTCACTGTACTGCGCTATGTCATGCTTAGATTTGGCAATACCACTCTGTTGTGCGCTCAACTCTTCGACTTTTGCCTTATTGTCCGACAAGTTCACCGACTTTGTTTTAAGTGCGTTGCTTATGCCATAGGTGGCTAATACGAGGCCAATGAGAATGACTCCAAGCGTGGCAGTAAGAATAATAAACAAACGTTTAGAATTCATGACTTAACCTGCTTTTGGTTAATGAACAGGAAGGGATTGTTCTGGGCAAACTGCGCTCTTAGAGTGATTTTACAGGGATACTTTGGGTCAGTGGCATTGGTGGCGTCGCAGGAGATGTTTTGGATATCTGCCTTAGCGAATATCTTATTCGTTGGATCAGCCAGGTTTACCTGAACTTGGGTGGCAGCGTCGTAGTCGGCAGCATTTACGGTTACATCGAGACCACTTCCACCAGAAATCTGCGAAATATTAAGCCCCGTAAGGTAGGTATTGCTTGGCAGGGCCGTAGCCATTTGCTTAAGTAACTTTGAGAAGAGAATTTCTTGCCCCAAAACCTTTTCGACCAACTTAAAGCTATTGCTAATATCGGTTATTTTTTTATTAGTCGCAGTGAGTTGAGACTTATCAAGATCAGACTGAATGGCGGCTACTTGGTGAGTAGTACTAAGGCTTGTCTGGCGCATTGACAGCCAGCCGTAGCCACTAATTATAGCGAGTCCAAGTAGACTTATGAATGCAGCCGAAACCCAGCGTAGCAGGCTTACATTACGCTCGGCATAGCGGTATGCTTGTTTTGTTTCGGGAGGCAAAAGGTTGATCATTTAAACACCCCATGTGGAGGTAAAAGGCCTAAGCCTATGGCAGTAGCGTACATTGATCGATCACTGCGGCTTGGTGGTTGTAACCCCCCAAAATTGACATATTCCCAGGGATCGCAGGTGCGGGTGGCGATTCGTAATTGGCTGGTAAAGTAGGCGCTTAATCCGGGCATGCTGGCCCCGCCGCCCAGCGTAATAACTTGCTGAATCGGTCGCTCGCTGCCGTAATGTTCGGCGTGGTAGCGTACAAGGCGCTTAATTTCTTTAACG
>CAYXYX010000007.1:9541-24239 GCA_964469755.1 uncultured Candidatus Saccharibacteria bacterium
CAATAGTGTTGGGTCTAAAGCGGCTTGGATTTCGGCTTGTCTTTTGCTCTTACCCAGGCCGTACTTGGATTTGATAATTTGGGCTTCAGCGGCAGTGACATTCAAACCTTTTTGAATTGCTTCATTAAACACAAAGCCACCACCTTCAACGGTGCCCGTAGTGACTAAGCCGCCGTCGTAGATGCTGATATCGGAACTCAGTGTCCCGAAATCCACAATGACGCTGGGTACATCACTTTGTTTGTCGCAGGCGAACATGCGCCCCGCAGCATTCATGGTTGTTTCTATAAGTACGGATTCTAGCCCCATCAGCGTCCCAAGCTGCATGTAGGAGTCTACGATGATTTTTGGTACAGCAACGGCCAGTACCTCAGTATTGTCCTTAGATGTGCTTAGACTGCTGTAGTCCAGGTACATATCTTCGATTGGCATGGGTATATATTGTTCGGCTTCTAAACGTACAGCTTCGGCTCGTTCACGGCTCTTGAGGGCGGGTAGTTGGATGGAGCGTGTGAAGGTGCGGTAAGCGGGGATGGCAATAGCTACGCGCCTAGTCGTGATGTCGCCAATCAACTGCTCGCTAAACAGTTTATGTGCGGCTTCGGCAATAAGTTCGGGCTGTACAATAACGCCGTCTTCGATGGCACTGGAATCAAAATTAATTGTGCCATAGCCAACTACTTTTGACTTCGTGGCGGATGGTTTTTTACCAGCCCGCGACTTCTTTTCAGCTACATCGGTATCAATTTGAACCACCTTCAACGAACCCTTGCCTATGTCGAGCCCAAAGAGTGGTTTTGATCGGTATAAATACGGAGTTTTGTGTATGCTGCCCATCCAAGCATTAGCCTTTTGTTAAGTATAACATTTTGTTACTTACCCGGATACTTTATCTGGTAACTGCTAATCGTCCAGGTGCTGACACCGGATGACAAGGTAGTACCAAAGGTTAGGGTGCCGGCGCCGCTCAGGTCGACCGTTTGACCGACTGCCGAGCCAACATTACCACTGCCGGCGACCGCAACTTTACCCCAGTACGCGTCGAATATCATGCCCGGCACACTCACGGCACCGCCAACAGAAACAGTCAGGAGCGATGATGTTGTCTTAAGGGCTGTGCCCGTTATCGAGGTGCAAGCCGAGCCACAGGCTGCGTTACTCGCAAAGCTCACAAACTGAGCTCCGGTGCCACTGGCATTGGCAGTGATCGAGGCAGAACCATCAACCGTGATTTTGCCATCAGCCAGAATTGTTGGTCGGGTTACACCGGCGCTGTTATCAACCTTAACAGTAGCAGCTCCACCAATGTGAAGCGTACCCGTGATGTAAACGTTTCCTTTGATAGTCAAATTACAGCTACTCGAGATATCAACATTACCTGTTAGCTTAAGATTTGCCGGCCACACTCTGTCGAAAGGCCATGAGTTACAGGTATAGGTGTTATCTGTCGCGGAACCGATGGTTGTGACTGCATTAATTTGGGCTTGACGGTCAATGACTGGAGGCGTGGCAGTCGGTGCAGTACATCCTATAATCAAACCTTGTCCGCCAGTTCCAGTTTGAATGTTATTGTTCGGTCCTTTGGTGGTTTGACCGGTGGCGCAGACGTTACCGTAAATGTTGGTGCTTGTCGCGAGACTGATGGGCTCTGTACTCGTACAGAGCGTGGGGTATGTAGAACCTGGGCTTGCTCCAGTTGGGCAGGCCACATTTGCAACATCGACATCGAGCGGTTTGCTGACAGTACCAATTTTGGCCGCGCCGGTCAGTGTAATGGTGCCGCCAACAAACACCGAAGAATTCGTGATATTGGCGCTACCGGTGAGTATGAGACCACCGGGCCCCGACATTACTGAATAGCCATCAGAGGTGGTACCGACTACGGTAACTTGAACAATACGGGAACTGATGAGCTTGGTATGATCGTTGTATTTATAAATGTTGCCTGTGGATGTTATTACCTTGGCATTGGCGTTGCCAGATGCGGGGGTGATTGTAGTCGTATATGTACCGTATCCCTGAGAGGTGGTGTTAATAAACTGTTGCGCCGATGAATAGCCATTAAAAGTGTTGCTGGCATTAAGTTGCTGTATGCTCTGCTCAATACCAGCCTCTGCGGTATATGAAGCATTGGCATTGAATATGGCGTTGCTGGTTAAAGTGTATTGTGAAGTCGTTTGACTCATTAGTGACAACCCTATGAGCATGAGTGAGCTAACCACAATGAGAATCATGACCAACACGAGCCCTTGTTCGGATTTTTTAATCTTAATCATTACGGAATACCATCCTTGTTGTGTAGCTTGCAGTTTGAGTTTTACGGTACTGACTGAATGATGCGGTAAGGGCGACTTCGACGGATCGGGCGTCAGTAGGCGCTACGGCATTGTCGCTGCCGTCTCGGTATGTTAGGGTGAATGCTTTGACGTTGTGCAGCAGGGCTTTATCAGCCGGGCAGGCAGTTGTAACTTTTCCAGCCGGGCAGGTGGTTTTTGTACCGTTTCCACTGACACTTGATGCCAGTGTGCGTTTGTACAGCGTGCCGGCAGAAACAAAGTAAACAATGTTGTCTTTGGTTGTCACATAGTTGGCCGGATCAGTAAATATGATTGTGCCATTGGTGGTCGTGGCGGCCGTAGCTAGAACGAGCGTATTACTATTGGACGTCCACCCAAAGGGGTTGCTAACGCCACCAGGGCTATTTGCATCGGCATTACGGTTATTAAGATCGGCATTGGCGCTGATGCGTATGTCACTATTAACAAAGTCTAGAGTTTGTTGCACCTCACGGAGTATGGTGGCCTGAGTCGTCTCCTGGGTGCTGGTCTGGATGTTTTTCATCATGAATGACATAATCACGACAACAACAATTGTAGTGACGCTCAGGGCAATCAGCATCTCGACCATAGTAAAGCCGGCTTGAGCGCGGCGGTTCATTGTGTAATTCCAATCTCACCAATGAGTGAGCTGAGGGTTATAGTACGCGTTTTACCTTGAGCCTTGTAGCTAACGGTAGCGTCAATCCGTCGAATACCGGCTGTCGGAGAGCTTACGACCGCAGTTCCGTTACGACTGGGCAGGCTAGAGGGTATGTTGGCAGTAAAAGATATATTTTGGCCTGCAACCAAGGTGGCGAAGCTGTCATTGCGCAGTGACTCAATTTCGCGGGCCGCCGCCCTGTTAGCCGTGTCGACATAGCTAGCCTGAAGTTGAATATTACGAATGCTTATAAAGATGCTGCTGAGCGATGCCATAGCCACGCCGACCATCATGATCGTGACTAATATTTCGACTAAGGTAAATCCACCATCTTTATTCATAATTGTTATGCTTATTATAGTACAAAAGCTCCGGAAATCCGGAGCTTTTGTGTAACAAGTATCTAACCGTTAGTCGAGTTGTGACTTGGTGTAGGTAGTCTTGCTGTTTTCGAGCCATGCAGCCAGTGTGTATTGAGCACAGGTAGTGTCGGCAGCTTCACAGCTAGCACCAGAGCTATCCTTAGGTGCGTACTGGTAAGCCTTTGAGGTTGCTGTAGGCGTAGTTACGATTAGTGTTGATGATGAGCTAGATGGATCGGTCATTGCACCGGTGTCAAGGCTCTTCATGTTCGTTGCACGCCAGGTAGCACTGTTGATGTCAGTACTGCTTGGGTAGTAGTTGTTCGTAGCGTAGAATGCTTCGATTTGTGTTTGTAGTGCCTGAATATCAGTCTGACGCTTAGAGTCACGTGCTTTGCCCTGAATACCAGCGTAGGTTGTAACAACCAATGCGGCCAGAATACCGATTACTACGATGACAATCAGAAGTTCAACAATTGTGAAACCCTGTTGGTCGCGCTTTTTATTTAGTGAGATCATAAGGACCCACCTCCATGATTACGTTATTTAATTTTTAATGACTGATCGTCCAGGTAAGCATAGGCTGCCTAAACTATCTGCCTCTGATTATAACCATAAGCGCCGTGACGTCAACTCCTAAGTTAATGAACGGCCTTTGACAGGTTGGCAATTGGACCCATAACTGAGGCGGCTATGAGTCCTACTGCCATACCGAGCACGATGATCATAACTGGTTCAATGATTGCCGCCAAACCATCAATTAGCACCGCTACCTCTTCTTCGTAGAAGTCAGCAATCTTGATCAATACAGTATCAATCTGGCCAGTCTCTTCGCCGACGAGTAACATTTGAGACACGATTGGCGGAAAATGCTCACTTTGACTGATTGGCTCACTGAGCGGCTTGCCAGCTTTAACTTCTTGAGCGGCATGTTTTAGTTCTTCTTCGATAACTTTGTTGCCTATAGCTCCTCCAGTGACGGACAGTGCATCAAGCACACTCACACCGCTACCCATGAGTGAAGCGAAGGTGCGTGAAAAACGAGCAATAGCAATTTTAAGAATAACAGTCTTAATAATCGGTGTACGAAGTAGTAGGGCATGAAACTTATATTTTCCGGACGGCGTTTTTATGTAGCGCAGTACATAATAGCCAACAATGCCCATGACTATGAGGACAAATACTAAGTTAGGAATTTTGTTCACTCCGGGAATGGCTGCCACAATTGGAACATGTTGAATGATGCTCGGGCTGACACAGAACTTACTTGTATTTAAGAGTACCTGCGTATAGACGGGTAGCTTAGCATCAGGGCCTCCAAGGCTCGTTAAAATGGCCGCTAACTTCGGTACGACGAACATCATAATACCAAAAAAGGCAATAATGGTGACTGACAAAATGACGATCGGGTACATCATGGCACTTTTAATTTTTTTACGGATAGAAGCGTCGAGCTCCACTTGCAATGCGAGGCGTTTTAGAATGTCGTCCAAAATACCGCCGGCTTCACCGGCTCGCACCATATTCACATAAACTTCGCTAAAAATTTTAGGATATTTTGCAAAAGCGTCAGCTAGGGAATGCCCAGCTTCAACATCTTTGGTTACACTATTGAGCGCTTCACGCAAATAGGCACTTTCACTATCGTTTTGCAGAGCCGAAAGACTGCGAACTATTGGTACGCCAGCGGTGATCATGGTTGAAAGCTGGCGGGTAAAGATGACTAAATCTTGTAGTTTGACCTTTTTGCTGGGACCAAACATGCTGCCTTTACTACCCTTACGTTTACTCACAACAATTGTGAGTGGTCGTAAATTCTGTTTGCGTAGTGACGCAATCAAATCGTCGCGACTATTGGCTTGTACTGTGCCAGTGACGATTCTTCCATCTGTTGCGACTGCTTTGTAAGCTAATACCATGATTACTCCGTCGCCGTTACGCGCAAGATCTCTTCAATACTTGTTTGACCACGCAAAGCTTTAACAAAACCGTCAATTTGCATGTTTAGCATACCGTTATCGATGGCGGCTTGGTTGAGTTTTTCGCTGGTAATTCCACCCACCAATAATGCTTGAATGGTCGGAGAGTTATTAAGAACTTCATAAATGCCAATACGACCGCGGTAGCCCGTGTGATTACAGCTATCGCAGCCGTCGTCGTGCGCCTTATACAGGGAAGTTATGGCGGTTTCGGTAGTGCTCATGTGTTCTTCCTCTCCCTTTTTACCAGTCGATTTGCCAATACCATCAGCAAGGGCCTGTTTTTCGAGCTGGTTCAGCATTTTAACACCACCAATATCGCTCAAATGGAAGGTTTTTTCGAGTTGTTTTAGAAAGGCAGCATCAGGAGTGATGAGTTGACGACATTCTGGACACAGGCGACGTACTAAACGTTGGCCCACTACGGCGCGAACAGTGCTGGCAATCAAGAATGGTTCAACGCCCATATCCAGTAGACGCGGTAAACAGGTTGCGGCGTTATTGGTGTGCAGCGTACTGAAAACCAAGTGACCAGTTAGAGCGGCTTGTACGCCAAGGTCGGCAGTCTGCTTGTCGCGCATCTCACCAACCATGATGACGTTCGGATCCTGGCGCAATAGGGCGCGTAATCCACCCTCAAATGTCATACCTGCCAAGGGGTTTACTTGCGTCTGATTAACACCTTGAATACGATATTCCACAGGGTCTTCGACGGTTGATATGTTTACGTTTGGCGTATTGAGTATGCTGAGCACGCTAAATAGCGTAGTTGACTTGCCGGAACCAGTCGGACCAGTAACGAGTACCATGCCGTGTGGCTGCACAATGGCTTGCTGCAACGTTTGCAAGCCTTGACCCCAAAATCCCAGTTCGGGTAGAGTCGCTGGTTTACTGGTTTCGTTTAAAATACGCATAACAACTTTTTCGCCGTCAACGACAGGCAGGGTAGATACGCGCAAGGCATAGGTGAGTTGGCCAATGGTAATTTTGAAGCGACCGTCTTGGGGGGCTCGGTGTTCATCAATTTTAAGATCGGCCAGAATCTTGATGCGGCTGACCAATGCACTGAGTACCTTGCGAGGCAACTTGTTGGCTTCGCGAAGTAGACCATCGATGCGATAACGAATAATCACAAAGTTTTCGCGCGGTTCGATGTGGATATCGCTGGCGCCAGCTTTTACGCCGTATTCAACCAGTAGATTAACTGTTTGTGCTATGGGCGAATCTTCGGCCAAGTCCTCTTCGTTGACGGCTTCGTCGTCAAATTCGTCAAGACTACCCCCGCTAGAATTACTGCCAATAACTTTGGTTAGTTCACCGGCGATATTGCCGCGATATATATCTAGGGCGCTTTGGATCTGGCCTTCACTGGCAATATAGACGCGAATATTGTTGCTGAGCTGTTTTTGTAAAAAGTTAAGCGCCTGGACGTCATCTGGATCGGCCATAGCAACCAGTTTGGTGCTGTTCTCGTCAATGTCGAAAACAATAGCTTTGTATTGACGGGCAATGCGCTCTGGCAGGAGTTGCAAGGTTTCATGCTTGATATCTTTGGCGACTAGCTCGATCATTGGTACATCGATCTCGGCGGCGTAAAGTTTTGTAAGTTCTTTTTCGCTCAAGGTACCACTGTCGATGACCACATCTTGGAGTGGTTTTTTTTCGGCCACTTCCTGCTCGCGGAGCGTCGCTAGCTGTTCTTTAGACACCGACTCACTTTTGGTCAGTAGTTTCTCAACGAGTGAATCTGATATACGCATGTTTCTGTTTCCTAAAAGGGGCCCATCCTGTTCTGCCGCTATTTTAGCAGATTATAGAGCTGAGCGTAAGCGTTATGGTAGGTTTGAATCATTAACTTAAGATTAAGTTTTGGCCACGGTGGAGACACAAGCACTTTCTGATGCCAAACAGGGGCGTATAGTGCTATAATATGTAGAGCAAATAGAGGTCTACTTGTAGGGTAACAACGGAGGAATTTTTTATATGGCGAAGACACAAGGCATTAGTAAAGACGCAAAAGACGCAGAAGTAAAAGAATCAGCACGTAGTGGTTCTAGTGATGGTAAAGCCAAAGCATTAGGCCTCGCCATGGACGCTATCGAAAAGCAGTATGGTAAGGGCTCAATTATGCGCCTTGGTGAATCAACACACGCCAATGTCGAAACTGTCTCAACAGGGGCGCTTTCACTCGATATAGCTCTTGGCGGTGGTATTCCTCGCGGCCGCATTGTGGAAGTATATGGCCCAGAATCTTCTGGTAAAACTACCTTAACTTTGCACGCCATTGCTGAAGTACAGCGTAATGGTGGAACAGCCGCATTTATTGACGCTGAGCACGCCCTCGACCCTTCATACGCCAAGCGTATTGGCGTTGATATCGAAAACTTATTATTGAGCCAGCCCGATAATGGCGAGCAAGCGTTAGAAATTACCGAAACCTTAGTACGCTCCAACGCCGTTGACCTGATTGTCGTCGACTCCGTTGCAGCCCTAGTGCCACGTGCCGAAATTGAAGGCGACATGGGTGATAGTCTACCCGGTTTGCAAGCTCGTTTAATGAGCCAAGCATTACGTAAGTTGACCGGTGTTATTAATCGCTCAAAAGTTACAGTTATATTCATTAACCAGATTCGTATGAAGATCGGTGTCATGTTCGGTAATCCCGAAACAACCACCGGTGGTAACGCGCTTAAGTTCTACGCTTCAGTACGAATGGATATTCGTCGCATCGGTCAAATTAAACAGGCCGAAAGCGTTATTGGTAACCGAACAAGGGTTAAGGTAGTTAAAAACAAAATTGCGCCACCGTTCCGTGAGGCCGAATTCGATATTATGTACAACGAAGGCATTTCGCGTAGTGGTGATGTGCTTGATCTTGGCGCTGCTCGTGGCATCATCGAAAAATCTGGCGCATGGTATGCCTACAATGGCGCCAAAATCGGCCAGGGCCGCGAAGCATCTAAGACATATCTGCAGGAAAACCCTGAAGTCATGCAAGAAATTTCTGACAAGGTCATGGCTGCCGAAGTCGCCGCTAACAAGGATTAATCCGTTCACGAGGCAACCTCGTCCTCTATGAAAATAACCAGCATTAAGCAACAGCTCAAGCAAACGAATCGCTATTCGGTATTTGTTGACGAAAAATATAGTTTTTCGCTGAGTGAAACGGCTCTGCTAAAGGCTGGTATTACATCTAAGCAGGAACTGACAGCTCAACAAATCAATGACTATAAACAGTTATCTAATGATGACAAACTGTACAACCGAGCACTGAACTACGTGGCCATGCGCCCGCGCAGTATATGGGAGGTTAGAACCTATCTAAGCCGTAAAGAAGCACCCGAAGCGCTGATCGACCAGCTCATTGAACGCTTGGTTGACCTGCAGTTGCTCGATGACGGTAAGTACGCAGCTAGTTTTGTGCACGACAGACAGTTATTGCGGCCAACTTCAAAGCGCAAACTAATCCTGGAACTCAAAAAAAAGCACGTTGCTGATGTGTACATTCAGGCTGCCCTAGAAGCCAATGATTTAGACGAATCAACGAGCCTTCAGCAAGTGATCGAAAAAAAACGCCGACAGTCAAAGTATCAAGATGACCAAAAGCTAATGCAGTATCTTGCGCGCCAGGGATTCGGTTATGGCGATATCAAATCCGCACTTTCTCAAGATATTTACGATTAGGCCGCGGCTGGGGCGGGAATTTTGGCATCGTTTAGCAGATCATTGATGATAATTTGCTTGTCGGTGATCTCGTTGATTTGGTTACGATCAACACTTAAGCTGCCACCGGTGAAACTTTTTAGAATCGACTGCGAAACATATATTTTTTGTACAAACATGGTTTCGGTCTCAACAGCGTAATCGCCGACCTTGCCAACTTTTTGGTTACTGATGGTAACAACTTTTTTGCCCATTAAATCAAATTTAGAGGCCAGCACCTCGTGAAGACGTACAAGCTCTTCTGGCTCAACAAGGACATCGTGGTCGTTGACTACGAAACCTTCCTTCATGAATTCTCGTATGTCTTGATATAGCAGGACAAGTTGTTTTTTGCTGTATGAGTCCTCGCAGTAAAAACCTTCAATTTTGAGATTGTTGGGGTTAAAGATTGGGGTTGTTACGAATGCCACTGGCTGTCCAGTGCGTAGACTGAGCACGGATTTATTGAGCAGACTTGCGCTTAATTGCAACATGTCTACAGTATAGCTAATCTTGGCGTACTACCGAACAAAATGCTTAAAAATTAACTATTTATTAAATAATAAAATGCTCTAGCTTGCAACCTAATCGTTGGCTACCTACAATTCGTGCTCATGACAAATGTGTTGCATCGAATCGCCAAACGTACGCTACTAGCAGTTTGCTGTGGGCTTATTACGTTACCGGCAATAGCTCATGCAGCACCATCCCTTTCTGCACCTCAAGGTTTAAGTATCGCTGAAATCAAAATGACAGGCGATGAATTTTTGATTATCCAAAATAATACCGGCAGCGAAATTACCGATTTGAGTAGTTATTGGCTCACTGCCTACAATAACGTCAACCCATTGGCTGCAGGCGTTTCAAGTTCGCAACAACAGCTTCCAGTTGCGGGCTTACTTTCTGGCCAGACATTACTACTCAGTAGCACGGCTATGCAAACTTGTGGTGCCAGTGTTGCTGGCAAGTTGTCGGTAAGTTTGGGAGACAGTGGGGGATTTTTACAGATCACCCGATCCAGTTTAAATGCTAATGGCAGCATCAGTCAGACGGCTGGTGACCTAGTAAGTTGGAGCAGCGGTACGACCGGAATTATTCAGAGCCTGCCGTCAAACACCAAAGACCCTAAGGCTGCTTATTATCGATACTTGAATGGAATCAGCTATGCCTGGCAGCAAGCTGATGTTGAACCCTCCAATCTCTGCCAGCTGAATGTAGTGGTGGCCGGCGGCCAGGGGTCGTCATCTGCTGTAACTCCCCTAACTTTGGCTGCGACTTCGCCGCCGGCTACCATCCTGGGAACGGTTACTGCAGGAACAGATGTCGTTGTCGCGCAGCTGCCTGCAGCCGATATTGGGCTAAACGCTCCGCAGATTAGTGAACTTTTGCCAAACCCTAACGGTACTGGCAACGACAGTACCGATGAATTTATTGAGCTATACAATCCAAATCCAGCGGCTTTTGACTTGACCGGCTTTACACTGCAAACCGGCACCACGACATTGCATAGCTATGACTTTGCGAGCGGAACGATGCTACCAGCGAATAGTTTTAAAGCTTTTTATGCCAGCGAAACAAAAATTAGCCTGAGTAATACTGCCGGTCAGGTAAATTTACTAGATCCGTTTGGCAATGTGATCAGTGGCACTGGCATATACGAAAAAGCCAAGGATGGCCTATCGTGGGCGGTTGCAAACAACATTTGGTATTGGACAACCGTACCAACGCCAAATGCTGCAAATGTAATCAAGCAGCCGGTTACTAAGAAGGTTGCGGCAGCCGCAGCCAAGAAAAGTTCTAAAAAAGGTAGAGCCGTGAAGACCGTCAAAACTGCCAAAATTTCCAACAGTACGGCGTCTGCAAGCAAGTTCACTGAAGATGATCCTGGCAGCACCGTACACACATGGGTGCTTGCTCTGGTGGCCGGTGCCGCGTTACTATACGGTGCATATGAGTACCGACGTGACTTGGCGAACCAATTGTACCGATTTACATCAAAGTTTGGCTCTGGCCGAGCGCCTCGGAACGTGTCTAAAGGGCGGCGAAGTGATTGAGCTCGTCAGTGACATTGGTGGTGGCAAGACAACCTTTGTGGGCGGTCTGGCCCGCGGCATGGGCAGCAGCGACCATGTCAGTAGCCCGACGTTTACGATCAACAATGTCTATAAGTCGGACGCTTTAACCATGCATCACTTTGATTTCTATCGCTTATTTGAACCTGGAATCATGCGCGATGAACTTGCCGAAGTTATGAACGACCCAAAGTCTGTAACGGTAATTGAATGGGCCAATATTGTTAATGAAGTGCTGCCAGATAGTAAACTTACAATCCGCATATTGGCTACCGGCGAAGCCAGCCGAGAGTACGAATTTACCGCCAGTAGCGAGCTGGTTTATTTAATCGAAGGAGTTAGTGCATGTTAATTTTGACGATGCGGACCGACAAGCAAGAAGCCGAGATCGGCTTGTACGATAGCGAAACGCAGTTGGCGTACGAAAAATGGCAGGCCCACCGCGAACTGGCCGATACAATCAACGCCAAGATAATTGACGTACTTCAGCAAGGTAACACACGGCTACATGAGCTGCAGGGAATCGTTGCCTTCAAGGGTCCGGGTAGTTTTACTGGTCTCCGCATTGGAATGAGCGTCGCCAACGCGCTTGCGTACAGTCTAGGTATTCCGGTCGTTTCTACCATGGACGAGACCTGGATCGACGATGGTATTGCACGTTTAGTTAGGCGCGAAAACGAAAAAGTTGCTATGCCCGAATATGGCGCACTGCCAAATATCACCAAGCCAAGGCATTAGCCACCTATAATCAGCAATAGTTGACCGCCACGGCGTAAAGCGCGTATATTTTAAGTAGGATCATTCGTTTGAGAGACAATGAACCTAAGATAGACTTCAACAAAATTGATATTCAGACGTATGCGGTGTGGCTAGTGAAGTGATAGCGATTGCCAACCGGTATGTTTGCAGATAGAAAGGAAATACTATGGAAATAGTAGCCATTGTTCTTGCTTTTGCAGGGATTGGTGTCGGCTACGGCACTAAAACAGTGCTTACAAAACGTAAGTTGGGGAGCGCCGAAGCTGAGGCCAAAAAGGAATTAGCAAAAGCTCAAAAAGAGGCCGACAAATTAGTGACTGCTGCCCGCGAGGATGCTCACAAGTTGGTCGATGAAGCACGAGCCGATGAGCAATCACGGCGCAAAGAATTTAAAGAAATTGAGCGTCGTTTGGTACAGCGCGAAGAATCACTAGATCGCAAATTAGATGAAATCGACACTCGTGCCGAAAACTTACGTCAAGGTGAGGACGAAGTCGATAAGCTCAAAAATGAGATCCGTGATATTCGCACCAAGCAGCAAGAAAAGCTCGAAAAAATTGCCAAATTAAGTAAAGAAGACGCCGCCGATAAACTCATGCAAATGACTGAGCGTGATATTAAGAATGATCTTACTGGCTTGATTTCTAAATTGCAAAACGAAGCTAAAGAGAACGCCGAAGAGCAGGCTGCACTCATTATTACGACTGCCATGGAACGTATGAGTAGCGAAGTCACGGCCGAGCGCACTGTTGCTTCTGTCAAGCTCGCCGACGAAGATATGAAGGGTCGCATTATTGGTAAGGAAGGGCGTAACATTCAGGCCTTACAACGCGCTACTGGTGTCGACATTATGGTCGACGATACTCCTGGCTACATCGTGCTAAGTAGCTTTGATCCAATCCGACGTGAGGTCGCACGCCAAGCGGTCGAAATGCTTATGAAGGACGGTCGCATTCACCCAGGTCGCATCGAAGAAATTGTCGAGAAAGCCCAAAAAACTGTCGACAAAGAAGTTATTCATGCCGGTGAGGATGCCGCACGCGAAGTTGGCGTATTGGGGATTCCAAAAGAAATCCTACACTTGTTAGGTGAACTCAAGTACCGAACTAGCTTCGGCCAGAACGTGCTTAAGCACTCTACCGAAATGGCTCACATCGCTGGCATTATTGCCGAAGAAGTTGGTGCCGACGTTAAGATTACTAAGTACGCCGCGCTGGTGCACGATTTAGGCAAAGCTTTGACTCACAAAATGGAAGGTAAGCATCACCACATATCCGGTGAAATGCTGCGTAAGTATGGGGCACCAGAAGCTGTAGCCCAGGCAGCCGAACAGCACCACGACGATGTCGAAGCCACGACTGTGGAAGCTCTCATTGTCCGTGTTGTGGACGCAATTAGTGCTAGCCGTCCGGGCGCTCGCAACGTCAGTGCCGAAAACTTCGGCGAGCGTATGCGTGAGCTCGAAAACGTCGCCAATGGATTCCCAGGCATCGAAAAATCCTACGCCATTAGTGCCGGTCGCGAAGTGCGCGTCTTTGTGCGTCCGAGCCAGATTGACGACCTAAGTGCCATCAAACTCGCCCGCGATATTGCCACCAAAATTGAATCGTCCATGCAGTATCCGGGTACAATCAAGGTGAACGTCATCCGCGAAACCCGCGCCATCGAATTCGCCAAATAACAGTAGTAAAGCTAAATACGCTAGTTTACAAAATTGACATAGTGTGGTATAATTAGAAGAAGTATGAGTGCAACTGCGGGTTACCCCGAACATAATATTGGTTTCGATGTGTTTGCGGCATTAGATTTTGAAGTTTCTTCAGAGGCCGCCGAAGATATGGCTAAGCTTGACGCTATACGCACTCCAGAGTTTGAAAAACTGATGTGGAATATGAGCGGTTATCTTGGCAAGGTCGCTAATGCGGGCGTTGCACATTACTACGAAGTCCCAGCTGGACGGAGTAAAGCGGCGACAAGCATACGATCCTTAATTGCTCCATTTACAAGCTTTCCTAGGGTTCAAACCTACGATAGGACCGAAAGTCTGGTTCGAGTCATCGTCAACGAAATCGATGAACTTGAAGAAGATTCACCAATGATATATTACGAAGATTATCTTGTTGATATTGTAAGCGGTAATATTGGGCGCCATAGCCAAGAAGTATTACCAGCCTGCAACGGAATATCGTACTCCTTGCGCTACGGCGCTAGTCAGTTGCCCAAGTTAAGAGTAGATAAACGAATAGAAGGTGATTTGGAAGCGTATGTTGACCTGACGATTCACTTGGGTAGTTCTTACGAGGAGAGGCTTTTAAAATCGGTAACTCCTTATGATAGACTCGAATCGGCACGTGACTTATCAATCGTTGCCGATGAATTGTCCAAAGGTGCTCGCGTGCCAGTAGCAGACCTTAAGTACCAACTTTACTAACTCCCAATAGGAATTACAGATGAATATTTTATACGTCGGCGATGTCATGGGCGAACCGGGAATCCGGATTGTTGAAAAGGTCCTGCCAGCCTTACGGCTTAAAGAATCAATTGACTTGGTAGTGGCCCAGGCCGAAAACACTACCCATGGTAAGGGAATATCGGTGGCCGATTTTGCTCGTTTGCGCAAAGCTGGCGTTGATTTTTGTACCGGCGGGAACTGGAGCTTGAAGCTTGATGAGATTATTCCTGCTATGAGCGATCCTGCGCAACCAATTGTGCGTCCGGCCAATTACCCAACTACCACGCCCGGACGCGGTTACAAGTACGCTACGACGCCCCAGGGGCAAGTTTTAATTGTAAGTCTACTCGGGCAAATAGTTGGTCGCGACGCCGACAAGCCAACGGACAATCC
>CAYXYX010000008.1:0-10135 GCA_964469755.1 uncultured Candidatus Saccharibacteria bacterium
ACCACGGCATTAATTTCGCTGGCTTTGAGGCCGGCGTCTTTGAGAGCCTTCTCGCAAGGGTCGGCTGTCTTATCAATAAGATCAGCAACCAGGCTCTCTAACTTGGCACGAGTAAGCTTGTGCTCGAAGTGCTTTGGGCCGTCGGCGTCGGCCGTCAAAAACGGCAAGTTGACGTCAACTTCTTGGGCACTACTAAGCTCAATTTTGGCCTTTTCGGCTTCGTCACGCAAACGCTGCATGGCAGCTTTGTCGTTGGTAATATCAACGCCGTGTTCCTTTTTGAACTCGTCGGCAAAGTAGTTAATAACGACGCGGTCAAAGTCGGCACCACCAAGGTGAGTGTCGCCGTTGGTTGATTTAACTTCGAACACACCATCACCGAGTTCCAGAATTGAAACATCAAAGGTACCGCCACCAAGGTCGTACACAGCGATCTTTTCGTCGGCACCGTCCTTATCAAGGCCATAGGCTAGTGCAGCGGCGGTTGGCTCGTTAATAATACGCTTAACTTCTAGGCCAGCGATTTTACCGGCGTCTTTAGTTGCCTGGCGCTGAGAGTCGTCAAAGTAGGCAGGAACCGTAATGACGGCTTCGGTCACTTTGTCACCTAAAAATGCTTCGGCATCGCTTTTGAGCTTGCCAAGAATCATGGCGCTAATTTCTTCTGGGCTGTATTCTTTGTCGCCCATTTTAACTTTAACGGCGTTGCCACTTTTAACCATTTCGTAGCCCATCAACTTAATGTCGCGCTGGACTTCTTTGTCGTTGAAATTGCGGCCAATGAGGCGCTTGACTTCATAAATGGTGTTTGCGCTGTTAGTAACCTGCTGACGGCGTGCCACCTGGCCAACCAAGCGGTCGCCCTTTTTGTTGGTAGCTACAACAGATGGCGTTGTACGGTTACCTTCGGAGTTAGCAATGATTTCTGGCTTTCCAGATTGCATGACAGCCATTGCTGAGTTAGTTGTTCCAAGGTCGATTCCAATAATTTTACCCATAGTAGTGATCCTTTCGATTAGCGGTATCGTTAGTTGAGCGCTATTTGTATGATTAATTGTAGATAATTGGCACTCTCATGTCAAGAGTGCTAGTTATAGTAATTGCTACAACATTAGAAGTCTGTTGAATTATCTGTTCCACCAAATATGGCGATAAGTCCTATCTCTGGACATCGGTTGTATTGTATTGTCCCCGCCTTGGTTGGCGGTACGGCCGGTAATAGCTCGCGAAGCAGCTCACACCGTACCGGTCGAGATTCCTGCAAAGCTGCAAGGATTGCCATGCCACTAGGCAACATGGCAATTTCTTTAAGATCGTCAGGATCGTCGGGCTGTGCGCGGGCTACTTCTACACTTTGTTCCGGGTTAGCCATTATGGAGTTTCTGAGTTCACAGTTATTGCACAACTGCTCAGCCATGGCGCCTAACTCTTAACGCGTACCATGGCGTGACGTATGACGTCCTCGCCAATCTTATAACCTGCTTGTAGCTCCTCACAGACAACTTCGGTATCGCCATCACCTTCTTCGGCACTGACGGCTTCGTGATATTCGGGATTAAACGGTTCACCAACGGTGGCAATTCGCTGAACGCCCATGTCAGCAAGAGTCTTTTCGAACTGTTTTACGACCCCTCCAACTCCTTTTATATAGGCGTTGTCGACGAGTTCAGCAGGCACGTGTTTGAGGGCACGCTCAAAGTTATCAACGATTGGCAGTAAGTCTTTAATAACAGTGGCTTTTACGCGGTTACGGAGGTTCGCCATTTCTTCGTCGTGACGACGACGAATGTTGGTAGCATCGGCACGCTCACGCTGCAGTGCATCAGTCAGCTGAGCAACTTGTTCCTCTAGGGCGGCAATAGCAGGATCAATCTTAGCGGTGGTTGGTTTCTTTTTTTCAGTCATACAGGGCCTCCTCTAGTTCTTGTCCGGCGTGACGCACTAAGTTCATAACGTCGCGGTATTGCTGACGGGTTGGGCCAAGTACGCCAATGTAACTATGGTCGCTAAAAGGGCTACGGAAGCGGCTAATAATAAGCGTGGCGCCGGCGCTGCGACCAATGGGGTTTTCGCCACCAATATACACGCTGAGCGGTTGGTTAGGAGCGACTTCGCGAAGCCATGGTTCTAGGTTATCGAGCAATTCGGCAACTTGACGTGCCTGGTTACTCCCCAAAAATTCTGGCTGCCCAAACAGATTAGATAGGCCACTCATATAGAGCTGATTGCCAATGGTGGCAATGCCCAGATTGTGAGTTAGTTCAACGAGCGTGTCGACGGTGTTACGGATAGTACGCTCCGGCATACCACCGCCGTGGGCCCGTGCAGCAACTGCTTTTTCGGCGCGGCGAGCCGGTAAAGCTGACTCAGTGCTATCGGTAATGTTGTTAACGTACACACGATAACCCTTGTCGGTTGGAATACGACCGGCGCTGGTGTGAGGCTGCATAATCAGATCAAGGCGTTCGAGCTCTGCCATTTCGGCACGTATTGTTGCCGAACTAACGTTAAACACCTTAGCCAGCAAGCTTGAACCCACCGGGCTAGCAACTTCGGCGTACTGTTCAATAATTGAATTTAAAATCAGGCGTTGGCGTTCTGTCATTGTATATACCGCTATTTGCTTATTTACTGTAATAATTGTAAAGCTTTAGCACTCTGTAGTCAAGAGTGCCAGTCTGCTATGATATAGGTATGAATGAGCTGAAGCACATCGATGATTTTAACCGCATATTAAGTGATTACCATCTGTCGGATGCCGCTAAACAGCTGCTGCAACAACTACGGCTAGTTCTCTTAGTTGGTCCATCATCTAGTGGCCGCAACACTATCATTAACGAATTGCTTAAATCCGGGAATTACCATGCCATTGTTTCGGACACTTCTCGCAAACCTCGCCGCAATGATGGCGTCTTAGAACAAGACGGTCGCGAATACTGGTTTCGTTCTGAAGACGAAATCCTTAAAGACCTCGAATTGGGGCAGTTTTTAGAAGCTGCTATTATTCACGGACAACAAGTATCCGGCATTAGTATGCGCGAGCTTGCCACTGCAGTTGACGAAGGCAGCGTGGCTATCAACGAAATTGAAGTTGTGGGCGCCGACAATATATATGCCGCCAAGCCCGACACCTTGTTTTTGTTTATTTTACCTCCAAGTTTTGATGAGTGGATGGTGCGCATGAGCATCCGCGGTCAGCTCCCAACCGACGAAGTCCGCCGCCGGCTCGAAAGTGCCGTCAAAGAAATAAGTATGGCCCTTGAACGCGATTATTACCGCTTTATCGTAAATGATACCTTCATGCACACGGCAGCGGCAGTAAACACCATGATTATGCACAATGTCCGTTCCGAAGAACACCAAGCCCACGGCCGCCACGTTGCCGAACAGGTTCTTGCCGACACCAAAGCGTATCTGGCAAATTCTAAAAGTTAAACAACCGAGGGCGCAGTGCAATCAGGCGCAAAAATATAGCTTGGGTGTAAACTACCGCATATAGAACAGCTACCGCGAGTACCGCGTATTTTACACTGTTAAGACTAAAGCCCTGGCCTGCTACGTGAGCCGCCGCCAAGGCATAAGGTACAAAAACACGTACCGAAAGCACAATACAGATGATCCAGCCAAAAATAGCGGCAGCGCGCAGACCAAGACGTATCAGGTTTTGGCGCAATAGTTCATCACGTGACACATGTACATAATTCAGCTCATCGCGGAGTTCGGATGCTTGACTAATTGAGCGAGCAATCGACATGGCAATAAAGTAAATCATCAGGCCAACACCTGCCCAAACTAACAACAACGGCAATGCGCCAAAAAAGCTATTATCGGCAATGTTCTTCGTAATATAATCGTAGGTTACTGATGTGCTACCGGGCTGACTGCTGGTTTTTGCCTGAAAGACTTGTAGCTTTAAATCGCTGCCTTCGTAGCTGCTAATAACAATTATAGTGGCGGTCGTTAATATTCCTACTGCCAGCCCAATTAGGTTAACAAGCCACGATGGCGTCAGAAGTTCTAAAAGTTTGTTGCTGTGTTTCATAGTATTAGTATAAGCGGCATTATAATGGGCCAGCGGCTGTTTGCAAAGTCTAGCGCTCAATCACGCTTGAGCATAACGGTAAATGCTTCGGCCGGGATGTCGACCTTACCAAAGCGCTTCAGACGTTTTTTACCCTTAGCCTGCTTAGCCAACACCTTCTTTTTGCGCGACACATCACCCCCATAAAGGCCAGTGGTAACGTCTTTGCGAAAAGCGCTGATGTCGGCGCGAGCAATGAACTTTCCGCCAATGGCAGCCTGCAAGGCAACTTGGAAGTTTTGACGTGGAATTACTTCTTTGAGTTTAGCGACAGTTTCGCGTCCAAGTTTATCGGCTTCGCTGCGATGCACCATTACACTCAGGGCATCAACCCGTTCGCCGGCTACATAAAAATCAACCTTAACCAGATCTTCGGCGCGGTAACTATCAAGTTCGTAATTGAATGAACCATAACCGCTGGTGATACTTTTAAGTTGGTCATAAAAGTCGGTCAGTAAATTTGCCAGAGGAGCCTCAAAACTAACGAGCGCCCGATCTTCCATATAGCTTAGATTTTTGTGATTGCCCCGCTTGTTGGCAATCAGTTGAATCACGCCGCCTACATACTCTTGCGGCACCACGATTTCGCCACGAATCCATGGCTCACTAATTTCAGAAATTTGCGCCACGTCAGGCAGGTCAGCTGCACTTTTAATATCTACCTGCTCACCATTACTCATGGTAATTTGATAATCCGTTGACGGATTGGTGACCACTAATTCTAGATTGTACTCACGCTCTAAGCGCTCTCGAACAATATCCATGTGTAGCAGACCTAGGAAGCCAATACGCACCCCAAACCCAAGCACCGGCGAGTTTTCGGGTGCAAACTGTAGAGCCGAATCGCTTAAACTAAGCTTTTCTATAGCTTCTTTAAGCTCTAAATAGTACTCGTTGCTCTCTGGGAAGAAACCGGCGTAAACAAATGGCTTAACATCTTTATAACCTGGCAATGGTTCGATGCTTGAGTTTGCGGCTAGTGTAACGGTGTCTCCAACTTTGGCGTCACGGGTCGTTTTAAGGTTGGTGACAACGTAGCCGATTTCGCCAGTTTTTAGCTGCGTGCCTGCAGTCATCTCAGGTTTAAGGGCACCGACTTCCAAAGCAATACCCGGTGTGCCAGTGGCAATCATCCGAATTTGAGCGCCTTTGGCAATCGAACCATCTACCACACGCACGTACAAAATAACGCCGCGATAATCGTCGTAGTAGCTGTCAAAGATCAATGCGCGGGTTTGTTCGGCGTTAGAGATTGTTGGTGCTGGTATGTCTTTAATTACCCGTTCAAGCACGCTGTCTACGCCAATCCCAGTCTTAGCAGAAATCTGCAATATATCTTCGAACTTACAGCCAAGTAAGCTCACAACTTCGGCACCCACGCGTTCAACATCAGCCGCCGGCAAATCGATTTTATTGAGCACTGGAATGATTGTTAAGTCAGCCGCCATAGCCAAATACACATTCGCCAATGTCTGAGCCTGAATGCCCTGTGACGCATCAACAACTAGTAGTGCGCCCTCACAGGCTTCCAGACTACGTGACACTTCGTAACTAAAGTCTACGTGGCCGGGTGTATCAATTAAATTAAGTTCAAAACCTTTGTGTTCCATGCGCACTGGTGCCAATTTAATGGTAATGCCCTTTTCGCGCTCTAGGTCCATACGGTCAAGCAGCTGCGCCTTCATATCACGCAGCAAAACAGTGCCGGTTAATTCCAGCAAACGGTCGGCCAGTGTCGACTTGCCGTGGTCAATGTGCGCAATAATACAAAAATTTCGAATGTGAGACTGATCCATGTCAGTCTATTGTAACAGAGGTGGACTACTGACGATAGTTTTGAAGCAGAGCAACTACTTTGTTTTAGGGATGTTGTCGAGGACAACAGGGCCAATATCGACAATACGATCGGTTGATGGCCGGTAAATAATCACTCGCTTGGCTTTTTCGTAAATAATGATTTTGTCACCATCATCAGCTTCTCGTAAAAACGGCGTTTTAAGAGCGGATTTATCGGTAACGGTGGCGATGATTGGTTGCTCATTTGTAGGTAGAATCATGTGCTTTGATAACACACTTGTAACAACTGTGACCTTATCTAAATTTGGGCCTTTGCGAAGTTGCGCAACGTAAAATATGCCACCGGCAATCAATACCCCTGCCAATACAAAACCCGCTATGGGTTTGAGATGGTAGCGTTTAACCCAGGACTTAACCGTATTGCGTTTGCCTTTTTTAGTGACGAAGTGCGTAACACCATCAATGTTTTTAACAACTCGCTTGTCGGGCATGCTAGTTATCGCTCTCCATGTACCAGCCAGCGCTATCGATAGCTACGGCAGCCAACGTTGCGTTGTTGGTCATCCAGGTTGAAGGTGCTAAGAAGGTTGTGTTAGCAGGAATGTTGGTAGTAACTGTTGTGTCGGCGGTGACATTCCCAGTACTCAAGTTTTTTACACGATAGGTTATACCACTGCCATTTGGCGGGCTGAAGATGACCAGCTCATATAGACTTGTGGTGTCCACAGGAAAGTTTGCTCCAAGCCCTGTGACGGTAGGTGCCGTACCCGTAATGTGATTAACCCAGTTTAAGTTGCCAGTATTTGCATTAATTGCTATACCTATCGAGCCAGGTGTTGTGGCCGCTGTGGGGTCAATATTGGATGGCGCCGTTATAACATCACGCAAGCCAACAAAAGCTCTGTTGCCGCTCTGCAAAGTCGCAAAGTTAAAGCGAGTCGTGTAAAAGAACCCTCCGACACCGGCAGCGTTACCACGCCAAACCATGGTTCCGGTAGAGTACGATGAAGCCATGGCAGAAGCGGTCGTAGCAGAGGTCAAACGACCTCGCCGCACTGAGGTCGACAGGTTGGTACTGGCAAGAGCTGGGTTGGCATAGCTGGTCGCAGCATTTGTTTGAGTTACGCCCCAGGTATTGAACACGGTTGTTGCTGCGGCAGCTAAAAGGCCGCTCGGTGTAGACATGGCAATTCGGTTGAACCCAAAACTCGCTTGGACTGGCGTATCAACACCAGATGGGCCAATCCATTTGGGCATAACTCGACCAGCAATTGCTTTAGCATATAGACGTAGCTGACCAGCGGCTGGTGTTGCGGGGTCACTTTGTGCAGCTAGTTGAATACCGCCAGATGCGATGTCGAGCCCTACATCCCAACCAGATCCAATATATAGTCCTTCTTCAGTTCCGGCTCCAGCAGAAGTTGGACCTTCAAGCTTAATTCCGTAGGCAGTGACACCACTCACTGGCCCAGTAGCGCCTGCAACAATTCGTAAGCCACTCCAAGTACCGCCCGATGTTGTACCAGGTGCAAAGTCAACGCGCATGCCCGCTGCTTCTACAGCGGCTGCGCCGCCCTTGTAGTTAATACCTAGCCCGTTAACGCCCGCGGTAGTTACACCAGTTGAAGCAGTGTTATTAATGGTAACTTGGTCGGCAGTTGGTACGGATGTAAGGCTATTAACATTAAGCACGCCATTCACAGAAGTGCTGCTGCCCGAATTTCCAATTGTGGTTGCTGCTGTTCCGGTAGTGTTAATGCCAGTGGCGCCAATGAAGGTATTCGTACCGCTCGTTTGCTGGGTGTATCCACCGTACACCTGCAAACTGTTTCCGTTTCCTGCAGCGCCAATAGTTACCGTGGTGCCCGTATCAACGTTAAGTCCTAATCCAACTCGTCCATTTAAGAAAGTGCCCCCCGAACTATCAGCTCTCAAGACGCCCTGGTTAGTACCTGCAACGTTAAAGGCGAGTACATTTTGAGTCGATCCAGCGGCGTTATTGAATACAGTCGATGCTGAAGTAGAAGTTGTGCCCCCAATATTCTGAACACCAGTCAGTGCAACGTTACTATTGCTCACCAAAAGGGTTGTTCCGCCGCCCTGTAGTTTAGCGGTCGTACTCGCGTTACTTGAGCCTAGAATAATGGTAGCTGCCGCCGTAGTGTTAGTTCCAATGTTAACGGCGTTAGTGCCAGTTGAAGTACCAATATTCACTGTTTTAGCGTTTGTACCAACGCCCAAGTTAACCGTTGCTGCCGTTGTACCCACGGTAACAATACCGGCACCGCTTGATTCTAGCAGTAAGGTGCCCGAACCATTGGCTTGCAAAGTTAAGTTACTATTCGTCGTTGCAGCGCCAATAACTGGTGCAGGGCCGCTAAAGTTCAGGACTGATGCGCTAAAAGTGTTAGTATTCACCGTGCCGGAAACGTTAATGGTGCCAGTTTGCTGTGCGCCAGGCGTAAGCTGCACCAGTTGGCTAGCTGTCAGGCCGTTAACAGATCCAGCGTTTAGCGCGTAAGGCACTGACGTGAAACGAATGAATGGTGTCATTTCGCCGTCACCGCCACAGTTTGACTGGAAGGTGGTGGTAATTGTACAGCTACTGGTATTACCCACCTGCATGCTGAGCCAAAGGGTGTCTTGGTTCCAGTCTATGCCCGAAAAAGCAGTTACTGATCCCAAATTAACCTGGAATGTGCCAGAAGTAACGGTTACGGCACTACCGCCACTCACTAAGCGGTTTTCTGTCCATTTAAGCGTACTGCCAACACCGGTATTGGTACCGTCTTGGTAGATTTTAAACTGCATGTTGTACACGCCATCGGCCAAATTAACACCAGTCGAGCTAACGACTTTACCCTGGAAACTAACTTGCGAGTTTATGCCGGTTGCGGCCTTGGTAACACCGGGGTGAAGCGCAACCAAAAGTACGACAGCAATAAGTGCTGCCAGTACCCACGTAAGACGTCGCGCGGTTGTCTCTCCCGTATACCCCATTCAACTTATGATTATACGCACATTCTACTTATGCTACAACCCCTGTTACTGCTGTTGTTTTTGCACTACTTTTTAGCAGGTTTTTTGGTGGTCTTTGGAGTGGCTTTTGGTGTCGTCTTTTTGGCGGGCTTTGTAGCAGTTTTAGCGGGCGCTTTTTTGGGTGTTTTAGTTACTTTTTTGGCAACCCTGGGCTTTTTGGGAGCTTTTAGCACAATATTTGGGTACGGTTTAGGCTCGGGTTTTGCTTGTGGTTTTGGAGTGGCTTTTTTGACAGGTTTTTCTGCGACTTCGACTACAACTGGCTCTACGATTGGTTCTGGCTCTGGAACGACTACTGGTTCTAAAATCGGTACTGTAACAGCTACAATATTGGCTTCAGCTGACTCATCTCTTACCACAACAACTCGTCGAATCGTCTTTGTGACTTGCTTCTTGGGAGTCGGTTTTTTAGACCAGTACTTTCGGCTTCGCAGACTGCCGTATATCACCGCAAAGGCAATACAGAGCATAACGAGCAAAGCTGGTAAATTCACGTACAGGAAAGCCGTCTGATAGGTATTTATGCCCAAAGATCCGTCGTAGCGATACTGTACACGCATATGGTAAATGCCAGGCCACCAAGGGTGCTGATTACCGTTTAAGGGCGTTTCTAGTAACCGTACACTGCCCGGCAATATCATGGATGAACCTTGATTTATCAAACCATGCTGAGCTGCCTTGTCGCCGCGTAGTACATCAACGATGCCCCGAGGGACAGTCTGGGTGTTGCCGGTAGCCTTAAACACTAAATTTACGCTACGTGGCAGACTAAACGATACTTTATCGATCTGCGGTTCAAGTAGTTTGAGCGTTTTTGTTCCCTGCCCAGCTGTTTGCAAAAATATCAATGATGACAGCACCTGGTTAATACTGACCTTGTTGCCGCTAGTATTTACGCTGGGGGTTATTGCCCGAGCTAATATGGCTGCGTAATGCCCGCCAACGGCGAGCTTTTCGACATTATTAACTTTGGCGGTAACAGTCTTGGTAGCATTGGGCGCGATTGTGGCTAGTGGCGTGTCTAGTACCAAAAAACTGCTTAATCCATGCTCACTAGTAACGCTCGATGCATTGCCACCTAAAAAGGCCACCCCGCCCGTTTGGTTCAGTGAACTAAAGTCCGTGGTGCTGATCGCCATCGTAACTGGCTGTTTGGTGTCGTTAAACAATTCAACGGTGAATGTGACTGTTTTATCGGCCGGCCCCAACACCTTGTCC
>CAYXYX010000008.1:10145-19157 GCA_964469755.1 uncultured Candidatus Saccharibacteria bacterium
CAGGGCCAAGCACTTTGTCTTGAATAGCTGGGGTCATCGAAAGGCCAGCAATTGGCTGCTGTGCGGCTGGCTTAGTCGCTTCAGCGGCGTATGCGGCTGGTGTAACGACAAGCACGGCAGTGCTCAGCAAAGCTGCAAGTGCCGGCTTTAGCCGCTGCATATTAAGCCTTTTCCTTCTTTTTACGCAGGCCCCGTAGACGTCGAACAATTGGTTTCAGTACAGCGTATAGACCGAATAGGACAAGTATGGAAATCACTAAGCCAATCAAAATCGGCACCCATGGAATCACCCAAAACGACACCTTAGCATTGATTGGTACATCTCTTTGTCCATCGTTATATATCAGGGTTAACGAAGCAGTATATTTACCAATCCGTAATTTACTAGCGTTTTTTAGGTTCCAATCGAGTGTATGTACTGGCTTGCCATTTTTATCGGAAACCACTTGGCCATTTTGATGCTTTATTACGTAAGCTGGAAAGCCGTCGTTCCAAGCTACATTAAAAATTCGATTCGATTTTGGCAGAACATTACCCTGCTCTTTATTAACGCTGAGCGTATCTATAAAAGTAGACTCTCCAGCCCGACTTATAAAGATATTGCCAGATGGTATAACGTGAACGTTACCGCCATTGTGTACGGCAACACTAAAATTTGCAGGCAAATATTGATAGAACTTCTTAGAGGCCTTAAAGCTGGTTACGTTCAGCTTTTTTTGTTCCCCAGGGGCTGGGACATCAAGAAGAATAAGCGTCGCAACCGCTCCATTAACTTTGTTTTGGCGGCTGCCTAAAGGTACTTTTTGATCACTGGTGTCTTGGCTGAAAACTACTGCGTAGTAGTAGCCAAAAGCTGCCTCTTTGGGCACTTTTATGGTCATCGTTATGGTGTAAAAAACATTTGGTTGGGCAACGAGCGTATTTTGCGAAAAGCTGGCCCATTTAATATAAGCGTCCTGAGGTGTGGGATCTTCAATTTGTGGCTTGCCTTCGGTGCCAGAGGCGCTGAATTTTTGCAGGCCAACATTGAGTCGCACCGGATCGGTGCTGGTATTTTCGATCTTGATTGGCGTCGTTATGGTGGTGCCGGGGCTGGCGGTCAGGCTTACAGGTAGCGGCGAGGTTGTTAGGTTAAAATTTCCTTGAGCATGCACTGACAGCGGCATGAGCACCATTGTTAAAATGACGGCCGTAAAAATTATTGGTGCCAGACGCCTCATGCTTCAACGTCCTTTTTTGACTTACCCTTCTTGTCTTTCTTAACAGGCTTCAGATGTCCATATTTTCGGCGGAAACGCCAGCGCATCAGCAAGTAAACGAGTACCGCAGGCACCGTAGGGATTAGTATGATGCCCAAAATCAAGCTCCATGGGATCACCCAGAATGAGACAATGCCTTCAACTGGTACATCTCTTTTACCATCGTTGTACACTAACACCATGTGCGCATAATATTTGCCGATTCTTAAGTGACTTACATGATTTAAGTTCCACTGTAATGTCTTAATCGGACGACCGTGCTTATCTGATACAACCTGATTATTTACTGTTTTAGTTTTATAGGTTGGGAAGCCATCATTCCATTCAACATCAAAAATACGGTTCGAATTGGGTAGGATATTACCCTGACCATTATTTATATCTAGGACCGAAATTGTAGTCTTTTTATTGCGGCTAATAAACACATTACCCGATGGGACAATATGAACATTACCGGTGTTTTTAACTTTGATCTTAAAGGAGGCTGGCAGATACTGATAGAACTTTTTTTCGGAGGTAAACTGGGTTACTTTTAACTCTCGTTTTTCTCCAGGCGCATTCACGTCTAGCAGTAATAGCGTTGCCACCGCCCCGTTAACCTTGTTCTGACGGCTCCCTAAGGGGACCTTAACATCAGAGTTATCCTGACTAAATACGACGGCATAATAGTAACCAAAGGCAGCAGTCTTAGGAACTTTAACCGTTAAAGTGACAGTGTTATAAACATTGGGTTGGGCGATGAATGAATTCTGAGAAAAAGTCGCCCACTTAACAAATTCATCGTTCGGATCCGGTGTCTCAATCTTAGGTTGTCCAGTGTCGCCGTAGGCACCAAACTTCATGAGTGACACTTTAATTTTGACAGGTTCAGTGCCGGTATTCTCAACTTTTATAGGTGTTACTACTGTTTTGCCGGGCTCGGTCACAATACTGACTGGTAGCGGCGAGGTAGTCAAATTAAAGGCCGCAGCACTAGCATGCTGTGGTGTGACAATGCTGGCGACGGCCATGCTCAGCCCAAAGGCCAAGGCAAGCGCTCGCAAGGCGTTCTTCCCAGTAACTTTCATTACCTTTATTATAGCTTATGTAACTGTGATTACACTTATGTTTTTTGCCATAAAAAACCCACGAGCTTTAACTCGTGGGTTTTAGTACACTTTAGAATGTTTTGCTAGAAGCTACCGGCGCCAATAATTGTTATCGTGTCCGTGTAGTCAGTTGCAGCGGGTGTCATAGTGCTGATTGCAGCCTTTTCTGTAAGCGTCAAGGTTGCGTTGCCGGCCACGCCGTTAGATGAGCCAATCTGTCGGTAAGTGGTGTCGACACCGCTACCGTTAGTACTTGCGTACGCAGCGACTGCAGTAGTAGTACCGCCACCACCAGTGCCTTGTCCAGCTACAACCTTCATGGCATAACCTTCGGTGCCACCAGTAAGCGTGGCAGCTGATCCAGGCGTTGTAGATGCGATGGTTTTACTCGCTATTGTAGACGACAAGCCACCATTTGAGTCTTTAGCCCAAGCGTACCAGCCGGTCTTAGCGTTAGTGTTAATGGTTGCCGTTACGCCGGACGTGGATACAACAGTGTTGTTAAGGTTAGTTGCAAATGTATCCGTGTTAGCACCTAGGGCTAGGTTGAATGACGGAGGCACGACTGCCGTAACGGCAATCTGATCGTTTGTCACAACTCGCAAGGCCAAAGTCGTAGAATCACTACCGACTGTTAGTACAGGGTGATATTCATTCGCTACTGTTGGCGTCTTTACAGCTTGTGCATATGTAAGGTCAACACAATAGGTGGAAGTGTTGTTTAGGGCTGTAATACCGTTAACTGTTAGTACACTGGACGCAACACTAAAGGTAAGCGTACCGGGTAGAGCTATGTCGCCTGTTTCTGTAGCACAGGTTGCTGTGGCTGAGGTCTGGCTGGCCTGCGCACCGATTAAACCACCGTTGGAAGTCCATGCGGCACCACCGTCAGCGCCGTTAAAGTCAATGTTAAGTGAGGTTGCACCAGCAGTCTGAGAGCGAAACTGCAAGCGGAAGGTTGTAAACTGAGTAGTCGACATACGATCTAAACGTAAATAAGGTGTAGTAAGGCTAGCGGCTTCAGCAGGTGGAGTGGCTAATAATACATTGCTCAGCGCTAGGACTGCGACCAGCAGGAACGGTAGTGATTTTTTGATGTACTTCATTTTTTTGTTATCCTTGGCATTTTATATTGCTTGGTTAAAGCATAACCAGCATTCTCTTGATTGTCAAAACTATTATTTGTGATTTTACTCACACTCATTAGTATCGCCCCGCTCCGATTATAGTGATTGTGTCCGTGTAATCTGTTGCTGCAGGGGTCATACTAGTCACCGCGGCCCGCTCTTTAAGGTTGAGTACGGCATTACCCGCCGTGCCCGTTGATTGAGCGATTTGCCTAAAAGTACCGTCAAGACCACTGCCGTGCTGCGTGCTTGCATCGTAAGCCGTTGCTGGAGTTGCGGTACCGCCACCAGCGGTGCCTTGGTTTATCGAGGTTATGCCAAATGCATAGCCTTCCGTCCCAGCCGACAATGTCGTTAGAGTGCCTGGCGTTGTTGATGCAATCGTCTTGCTGGCTAAAGTCGAGGTTAATCCCGTATTGCTGTCTTTAGCCCATAGCAACCATCCGGCTTTAGCATTAGTGTTAACTGTAGCAGTTAACGTACCAGCCGAAGCGCCCACTGCTGTTGCTGTGGTGCCCGTTATTGTGTCCACGTTAGAGTTAAGCACAAGGTTAAATGATGGCGGGACTACGGCAGTCACAACCACCGAGTCATTAGTCACCACTCGGACAGCTACCGTAGCCGAATCACTGCCGGCCGTAATGACAGGGTGATATTCACCGGCTGTGGTTGGCGTTTTAATGGCCGAGGCAAAGGTCAAATCCGTACAATATGTCAGTGTGTTAGAAAGTGCAGTAACCGAGTTAATGTTCAAAACATTGGAACTACCACCGGTGACAGTGAATGTATGGGCTCCTGGCAGCGCCGTGTCACCAGTTTCTGTAGCACACGCCGTACCGCTGTCAGTTTGGCTGCCCTGAGCGCCAAGATTACCGCCAAGTGTCGTCCATGAAACACCTGCATCTGCCCCGTTAAAATCTATAGACACAGAAGTTGCGCCAGAAGTAGCCGGCCTAATTTGCAATCGGAAGGTCGTAAAGCTACCGGCACTCATGCGATTAAGCCGAATGTAAGGCGTCACCAGTGTCGCCGCGTAGGCGTCTATTGGCAGCATACAGTTTGCAAACAGCAATACCGCAAGCACTATCAGCACGCGTACCCTCATGGCTATTTTGAACATCATTTTCATTTTATAAGTCACCAAACTCGTTAACTGATTGAATTTTACCGTAAGCGTTATCACTTGTCAAAGTATAGCTACCACCGTTACTAAAAACTGGCTGAGCCAATAAAAGTCAGTACTTCTTGGTAGTCAGTCGCCACGGCAGTTGTCGACGATGCCTTGGCCTTGTAATTGGCAGTTGCCGCCCCAGCCACAATTGGCGCCGTGGTGGTGAACATCGGCCTAAAGGCAGTACTGTAAGTTCCCACATTGGTTCCAGTTACGTTATACGGACTCGAGATACTAAATGGACCGCCACTCGTCTGGCCAGCGGTTAAACCTTGCATGCCTACACCCTGAGCCAAACTTGTTAGATCGTTGGTGACCGCTGGAATTGTGTAGCTTCCGTTCGTACTGTTGAGCCCGTTATTTTTACCTGCTAAGTACACGCTTCCGCCTGCCGCACCGTTTGTGGCAAAGCCCACCGAAATCGTTGCGCTGGTCACGATGTTCCCAGGCAATAGATAACCCAGATTTAAGGTGCTTGGCGTTAGCGAAAAGGTTAAGGCAGGACTTACGGTTGCCGCCGTAGCTGCTGCCCCGTAAACACTCTGCGTAAATTGACCCTGCATGGCACTGACTTTAGCTTTATAGGTAGTACTCGGAGTCAGACCAATAATATTTGTGCCAGTTGCGCCACCCCAAGTTGTGTACGTCTGACCTATAGGTGTCACACCGAGCGTGCCGTCGGCTTGCACATACAGAGTAGTCACAAAGTTATCAATCGACACAGCAATAATATAGGTGTAATCGCTGGCGTCGGCTCCACCCTTGTTAATAATGCAGTTGAGCTTGTTGTAGTACGTGCTACTCCCGTTACTCAGGGTTGGCGCTAACGGCAAGTTGGCCTGTTGTGTTTCTATGGAACCTGTTTTTGCTGTGTCGCCCACGCCGCTCGCTGCAGTGCCGTCAACTTCACCTGAAGATGCGTTCAATTTATAAGTGGTCGACCCAGCGGTATTCGTTCCACCCGAACTGATACCGTAATTCTGCAACGTAAGTGTATTGCTCGACGAAAAAGCCGCAAACAGCAGCGTTCCCATTCCCATAAACACCATAGATAGCTTAAGCATTACTACTATAATAACCCACGTGCTTGGCGGATGCCACTAGAGCCACTGCCAGCTGGCCAGAATTGACTTGAGCGCCTCGTCCATCTTGGCCGTATCTTGACCGTTACTGCCCAGTAATGACACACTAGCCACTTTGCTCCCATTTGTTAAATAGGCAACTTGGTTATAGCCACCCAAAGTTTTATCTGTCACAAACGGCACACTCTTACCGTTGACGGTTTGTGTCGTAAATACGTACTGTGATGGCGTAATTTTGCGATAATGATAACTACCATTATCATCCAAATTACCCGTGCTTAGACTTGATATTTGAATAGCCAATTGCCACGAACCAATCTGCGATTTTATATAATTATAATTGACTAGCACTGGGGTAATTGCCGGCTCAGACTTTTGAGGGGTAAAATATGACGGATAGTTAAAACTGGCATATTTGCCTTGCTCAGCTACCATCGTTGTGGCTGGCTCTGCAGCCGCTTGTTGAGTTGTCCCAGTAGTAGTAATGGTACCCTCTGCTGAGCCGCCTATGACCTGCTTTACGCCAATGATCGCTGCCACAATAACTATTGCCAAAATGCCGAATACTATTAGCCGACGTGGGTGTTTAACTTTAATCATTTAATTTGACCTGCTTCATCGTTATCGATTTTATTTTGGCAAAAATTGGTTTTACTTCTTCCAGGCCGAACAGAGCCGACACTAAAACATGCACCCCGAACGTTACCCCGGCAATAAACAACACCTTAACGCCCAGTGTGAAGATACCCTGGTCCAAAGCGCCGAGCGGGTACAGTGAAATCATAATAAAGGCCGTTACAATGGTGAAGCCGGTGACCGACACAATTTTGAGTACGCCATTCCAAAAAGTCGGATCAAGTAATTTATGATCGCGTTTAACCATCACTATGAACAAAATCACCACTTCGACACTGGCGGTAATTGACTGGGCAATTGCCAGGCCGGCTACGCCATAAGCCGCGTTTCGCCCCAATCGCATGGCAAGTACGATGTTAAAGGCAACCGTAAACAGCGACACGTACAGCGGTGTTCGCGTGTCTTTATGCGAATAGAACCAGCGCGAAATCAACGAGTACATAATGCGAGCGAATATAGCGACCGTCAAAAAGCCAAAGATTATCGAAATTTCGCTGTTGCCTCTCGCAAAGATCATACGCGCTAAATAGCCACGACAAAAGTAACCAATCACGACTAACGGTGCAGATATCCAGATCATGGCACGCAATATCTTAAGAAAGTCACGCCTAAACAGATCCGGCCGCCCTTGGCTCAAGCGGGCGTTCAAGCGCGGGAAGGCCGCCGTAGAAATTGCCGTACCTACCAGCAAAATTGGAGCTGTGCTTAGTACGTAGGCATTGTTAAAGTTACTAATACTGCCCGTGCCGAGACTGGAGGCCACGCGCGTTTCAATAATAGCGTTGACCTGATCCATACCTAGGTCCAATGACCGTGGTGGCAAGTTTCGTAACACTAATCTAAAATCCGGACTACGCCACTGAATGTGTGGTCGCCAGCGATAACCAAGTCCGGTAACACCTATAGCAATAACGACGAGCTGTAGTACGGCACCAAGCAAGGCGCCAACACCGAGCCCAATAATTCCTAAGCTGTCTTTAAAAATGAAAATACTGGCAATTATCGACAAGTTATAAAATATTGGTGCAATGGCGTAAAAGAAGAACCGCCCCATGGTCTGCTGAGCGCTCGTTAGCACTCCCGACAGCGTAAACAGCAATGGGCTAAACGCTAGTAACCGCATGATTGTCACAGCATTATGTAATTGCTCAGGGTCCTTAGCGAGACCAGGTGCCACACCGTGGGTCAATAACGGTTCGGCAAAAATAAGTATAAATATGCCCACAAAGAACATTAAAATCGCCAAGAAGTTCATTAAACTTGCCGATAAATCCCAGACTGATTTGCGGCCATTCTTTTCGAGCCTATCTGACAGGATTGGCATAAACGCCACGCCCAATGCCCCAGCCGCTAGCGTAAAGAAGAACAAATCAGGAATAGTAAAAGCGGCAAAGTAGGCATCGGTACTGCCTGGACCGTGCAGTGGGAAGTTACTGTTAACCAATTTGGTACGCATAAAGCCCAATAACTGAGCAATAAAAGAGGTAACTATTAAAAGGGTCGCCACATTCGCAATGGATGGGCGTTTTTTCTTAGCTGTGGGAGCGGTGGGGTTCATACGGGTCTGGCAATCATTAGCTCCACCCAGTATAAATCATTAATGCCTCAGATGGAGGGTAGTTTCGTCGATAGCTTCTTTTTTTGTTGCTGGTTCCGTGACGGGTATGGCAGTTTGACTAGCACCACGTGGCTTACGTTTACGAGTACGCTTACGCTTTGGCTTGGCTGGCTCTTCGGTCGCAGGCGCTACGGGCACTGATTGTACCGCGGCTGGCTGCTTCATGGCGGCGTGACCAATTGATTGCGGAACCGTCTGTGGTTCGCTACTGCTATTTGGCTTACTCGGGAATAATTGCTTAGTTTTCTTAGGGGCTTCCTGTTTGGCTGGTTGCGGTGCGGCACTTGCCTTGGGCTTTAATAAATAGCGATCGCCTACGTAGCGGTCTACAAACTCACGGCTTACAGCATATTGGGCGCGTGATCGCTCCACAATTTCGGCTGTGTGATCCTCTCCGTCCGGGGGCAAATTTAATGAAATCGCCGAGAATCCGGGAATCTTTTCGCCCTCAATCGTCATGCTGACCACAAAGTGACGATTATGCATGTGCACCAAGTCATACTCTAAGAAGCGCGGCTCAAAGTAACGCTGCATGTTGCGGGCGTCGTCCACGCCCATGCGGAAGGCCACGATCGAACCCACGTTACCAAACACCGCATCTTTAACTTCTATCGACATTTGGGCGATGTATTGGTTGGCCACCGTTAGATTAAGGCCATACTTTCGGGCTTCGCTTAGGATTGTGGCAAACGAATCGGTGGCAAAGTTCTGGAATTCGTCTACATACAAGTAGAACGGCGCCCGTTCACTGGCCGGAATGTCGGCTCGACTCATAGCACCAAGCTGAATTTTAGTAACGAGCAAGGCGCCGAGCAGCGCCGCGTTATCTTCACCTACCAAGCCACGACTTAAGTTAACAATCAAAATTTTGCGCTCATCCATGATTTGGCGAATGTTAAAGCTACTCTTTGGCTGACCGATTATGTTACGTACTAACGGATTTGCCGTGAAGGCGCCAACCTTGTTTAACACCGGTGCTACGGCTTCGGCAGCAAACTTATCGTTCAAGCTGGCAAACTCAATTTCCCAAA
>CAYXYX010000008.1:19167-19765 GCA_964469755.1 uncultured Candidatus Saccharibacteria bacterium
GCACCACGGGATCTTCGACGTGCTTAAGCACCTCTTGTCTAAAACGCTTGTCAGTCAAAATGCGGGTAATATCGAGCATGGTTGCATCGGGGTAGTCCAGCAAGGCGAGTAGCGAGTAGCGCAAAATGTATTCCAGCCGTGGTCCCCACGATTCAAACATGCGCTTTAAAACGCCAATAAGCTCTGACGCCGTGTGATTGCGCAGCTTAGGATCCAGCACTTCCATTGGGTTAAAGGCAATCGGGAACTCCGTGTCGGCCGGATTAAAGTAAATAACATCTTTGGCACGGTCGGCCGGAATACGTTTGAGCACGTTCATGGCATAGTCACCGTGCGGGTCAATCACCGCAAACCCGTAAGGACTAAAAATATCCGAAATAGTTAATAATTCGAGCAACCCCGACTTACCCACACCGGTCTGCCCAATAATATATAAGTGTCGGCCACGATCAATGCGGGGCATGCCAAACATGGTGTTGTGGCCGCGGAAGTTGGTTGTGGCGACTGGGCTTACGTCGTCGCGGAACTGGTCAGTAATAATCGGCAAGTTGGCTGGCGGCTCAGCGGTTTGACTCAGTGCCCACAGAATATACGGCGT
>CAYXYX010000008.1:19775-23518 GCA_964469755.1 uncultured Candidatus Saccharibacteria bacterium
TAGTATGTGGCAAGTGGTACAGCGTAGCGACTTCTTCAATGTTTAGTATTTGCCCCTGTCTAAAGTCACGCGCTTGGTATTCAGCTAGAATCCGAGGATCTTGATTAATACGCTTTTGTTCGAAGCCATTCAAATAGGTGGTGTTAAACTGCTTGTAACTGGCAATAATGCTCTGCAGGCGAAGTTTGGCGTGATTAATGGGTACACTGCCGCGGTACACAATGCGAATACTCGATTCAAAGGCCAGCTTGTGGCTTTTTTCTTCGGCAGCGCCGGCACGGGTGGTCTCGTACTCAGTTAATTTGGCGGCAGTATCGCCCTTGCCTTCTTCGGGTGGCGTCCAAAGAGCACCAATCAAAGATCCTGCATTAATGCCAATACCTGGCTTGGAGCCACTGCCACGCAGACCAGCAATATACTTTTCACTTTTACGGTGCCAATTCGCCGCAGCCGGCCGAAGCACCAACTGCACCCAGGCCTCTTCGGTTTCATCAAATTTGCTCAAGGTAGCAGTGATAGCTGCCAGGGGGTCGACTTCGAAACTCTGAAAGGTTTTAATAGGCAGCGCATCGTGATTTATTAGCTTGATTTCACATAGTAACGTAGTTGGGAACTGTTCAGGATTGTGGCCATCAGCGTAGTCCGGCACTTCGCTGATTTGAACCGTGGGGTACTGCGCGTAAATTTGCTCTTCGACAAAACTTTTAAGATAATTAGGCACCCACACATAAAAACCGATGCGCTTTTTAAGCACAGCTATTTCGAAGCTTAGGCGTTCACGCACCGGGGCTTTAAAGCGTTTTTGCGATGGCAAAGTAAGCAGCCCATGCAATGAAGCAAACATTTGCTCGGCAGCAAGCTCCTTCTTTTCGTTGGTTCGGGGTACCTGCAACAACAGCACAACACCGGTGCCGTCGTGAGAATTGTCATCTGTAATAGTAGGATGATTTGCCATAAATGTAGCCCACCTTGTGGCTTATCCTTATTGTCGCATTTTTTGGGCCACAAATACAGAGGCAAGCATCTAGTACAGCGCTGCAGCTTGGGGCATTTTAGAGCCCTTCAAGACTTCGGCGACTTCGTCAGCGTCGACGGTTTCTTTTTCGAGCAGGTGGTCTTTGAGTACTTCGAGGTACTTAATGTTTGACTTAATGACTTCACGGGCTCGGTTAGAGGCTTCGGTGATTAAACTTTCGACCTCTTTGTCGATGAGTTCAGCGGTAGCGTCAGAGTAGTCACGGTCGTGAACCATGCGGTCCATCATAGTGCCTTCGTCGGCTCTAAAGACTTGGTCGCGTAGTTGCTTACCCATGCCTTGGTTAACGATCATATCGCGGGCGACTTCGGCAGCGTTTTGTAGGTCTGAGCCGGCGCCGGTAGTAATGTGGTCGGCGCCCAGAATAACTTCTTCGGCAATACGGCCGCCCATGCCACGGGCCAGCATGTCTTTAAACTGTACTAATGAAACGTATACGCGGTCCTCAGGTGGAATAAACCAGGTAACACCGCCGGTGCCACCACGTGGGATGATGGTAACTTTGTGGACTGGGTCACTGTCAGGTAATACGTGGCCAACCAGCGCGTGGCCAGCTTCGTGGTAAGCGGTAACTTGCTTGTCTTTTTCGGTCATGACTTTGCTCTTGCGTTCTGGGCCGATGGCAACGCGCTCGAAGGCTTCGGTAACATCGTGCTGCGCGATTTCGGTGTGGCTGTTACGGGCGGCAATAATGGCTGATTCGTTGGCAATGTTTGCTAGGTCAGCGCCGGATGAGCCAGCGGTTTTTGCAGCCAAGGCGTCAAGGTCAACGTTTTTAGCCAAAGGCTTTTTGGCAAAGTGCACTTTAAGAATTGCTTCGCGGTCTTTGCGGTCCGGTAAGCCAATGTTTACACGGCGGTCAAACCGACCTGGGCGCAACAAGGCGGAATCGAGCACATCGGCACGGTTAGTTGCGGCTAGAACAATGACGTTCTGGCCTTGTTCAAAGCCGTCCATTTCGACCAAGATTTGGTTGAGGGTTTGTTCACGTTCGTCGTGGCCACCACCCATGCCGCTACCACGTTTGCGGCCAACAGCATCAATTTCGTCAATAAAAATAATGCAGGGAGCATTCTTTTTAGCCTTTGCGAATAAATCACGGACACGGCTGGCACCAACACCAACAAACATTTCGACGAATTCCGAACCAGAAATGCTAAAGAATGGTACGTTAGCTTCGCCAGCAACAGCACGTGACAACATAGTTTTACCAGTACCAGGCGAACCGGCTAACAGCACGCCCTTTGGAATTTTAGCCCCAAGGCTAGCAAACTTTTTAGGGTACTTTAGGAACTCAACTACTTCGCTCAAGTCTTGCTTAGCTTCGTCGCTACCAGCAATATCTGCAAACAGGACTTTGTCTTTTTCATTGCCGTATAAACGAGCCTTGCTCTTGCCGAAGCTCATGGCTTGGTTGCCCTGGCCTTGGGCGCTGCGCATCATAAAGAACAGCAAGCCGCCGATCAAAACAACTGGGATGATCGATGAGCCTACCGTAACCCAAGCAGAGTTACCGTTCGTAACTGGCTTGTAGGTAACATCTACTTTGCCAGGTTGTAAGCCTTCCTCGGCTAAGGTAGCGTTTGGATCGGTATAAGCGCGAAGCGTAGGCTTGTCTTGGCCCTTTTTAGTAATCGTCATTTCGTTGCCACTTACGACAATATGTGAATACTGACCTTTGTTAGCATCGGTGATCGCTTGGCTTAGTGATATATCTGTTAAGGTTGATGGCTGGTGGTAGGCAGCTGCAATTATCAGTGCAAACAGCACCAAAATAGCAATAAAGCCGACATTCTTCATGCCCATTTTCTTAGTGTTCTTGCTCTTTGGGCTGGTGGGTTTTTTATCCATATGTTTGTCTAGTATACACCGGTCACAGAGTGAATGCTAGCGCTCAGCCGGCTCGAGTGCCAGGGAGTCTTTTGTTATCAGCAATCGGTAGCCGTGGAGCACGTCCAACTGCCTACCGACAGGCTTCGTTTTAGCGCCAACCGTCAGACGATCAATCATTTTACGATCAAATTCTGCTAAATTATGCGCTCGCAGCCAGCTGGCCATTACATCTGTGGATATGTCGTATGGCAAAGCCACAAACCATAGGCGTGGAAGCACAGTAGCTTGGATCAATGGTGTAATAAGCGCGTCCAACTCATCATTTACGGCTTGAGCTTGCTTAATTATAGTTAGCAACTGCCTCCGCGCGTCGGCGTCAAAGCGCACCAGCAGTCGGTGTCGAATATAGTTGCGGGTGTATCGTTCATCATGGTTAGTAGTATCATCGCGCCAGCTTAATTTATGCTTAAGCGCGTATTCCAACAGCTCCGATTTTGGCGTGTTTAAAAGTGGGCGCACTACATCAACCGTACTCTTTAACGAACTAAGCCCGCGCCGGCCGGTGCCACGAATAATATTAAAAATAGCCGTTTCTAATACGTCATCCTGATGGTGAGCTGTTATGATTGCCTGCGCCCCCTGATCTTGGCGGACGCGACGCAGAAATGCATAACGTAATTCACGGGCGTGTGCTTCGCTGGCATCGAAACCCAACTCAACTCGGTCAGCAACAAACGGTAGGCCGTACTTTTGGGCCAAATCCGCTACGAATGCAGCATCGGCGGCCGAATCATCACGAATGCCATGATCAAAATGCGCTACTACTAACTCTAGGCCTGTTTGGGCGGCCAAAACATCGAGCAAAACCACCGAA
>CAYXYX010000009.1:0-20786 GCA_964469755.1 uncultured Candidatus Saccharibacteria bacterium
GCCTACGTGGCCCCCGCCGCTAGCGAAGCCACGCCATCAGTAGTCGCCGACAGCCCAGCCGCTGCCGCCGGACTTAAAGTTGGTGATGTGATTACCGAAGTAGCTGGCACTAACGTCGATGAAAACCACAGTTTGACCAGTTTGCTGGGCAAGCACCAGCCCGGCGACAAGGTTAAGCTAACCGTCGTAAACGGTAAGGACACTCGCACCGTTACGGTTACGCTTGGCACGGTGCCAACCAGCTAGGTTGCCTGGTGCTGGCGCCCCGGGCGTTGGCAGTGCGCTAGGGCTGGCAGTGTCCTTGATGAGGGCGTGCAACGTTCGTACCCAAAAACTGCTAAATCAAAGTTGTCCCGCTATAGCGGGAATGCGCCAAATTAACAGATACGTTTTTTGGTTATTCCCACTCAAATGGGACAAACTAGATTCGCTCAATTTAGGGATGAAAATTAAGCAGCCGTGCTTGAGGCGAGTACAAATGCTTGGATAAAATCGTCTTCAACACGTAAAGCATAACCGGCGTCCGCCGCTAATTCTGATAGGGCAGGGTGCTGCTCCGGCAACGATTCGGCAAAAATCCACGTGGGCTTTACCGGCATATGGCCAATTTGACCAAACATTGTACGGTACAAATCGAGCCCGTCCGCGCCGCCAAACAGCGCTACGGCCGGTTCATGCCGAGCGGCATCATTAACTTTGTAATCCTGGGGCACATATGGCAAATTAGCCAGCAATACATCGGGCACAAAATTGCAACTTTTTTGCAAAAATGGCTCCAACAGATCACCTTTGGCGTAAGCAATGCGCACATTGTGCAATGCGGCGTTAATTTCGAGCACCTGTAGACACGATTTATCAATATCGACGGCGTATATCGCTGCTCCAGGCAGCTCAAGTTGAGCGGTAATGGCTAGCGCGCCTGAACCAGTGCCAATATCGGCAATCTGTGTCGCACCAGGGGCGCACTTTTTTAATAATTCAATAATCGTCTCGGATTCCGGGCGTGGTTCCAGTACGTGGGCGTTGACCACGAATTTACGGCCGTAAAACTCGCTAAAACCACGGATGTACGCCAGTGGTTCGTGTTTTTCACGGCGCTGCAGCGCCAGATCCAGTGCGGCTTCATTTTCTGCCGATAATAAAGCTTCGGGGTAGGTCAATAAATACGCCCGATCAAGCTGTAACTGATCTTCGAGCAACACCAGTGAATCGAGCCGAGCGGTGGTTATGCCAGCTGTTTCTAAGCGTTTTTGGGCCGTGCGTAACCAATCATTAAGGTTCATGGCTTAAGAGTTCGTGTTCGGCGTCTTGCAAGTGTTGGATTAGGTCGTCAATGTCGCCAGCCAGCGCGGCAGGGATGTTGCTGCGCGAGTAGCCAATGCGGTGGTCGGTTATGCGATCTTGGGGGAAGTTGTAGGTGCGAATTTTTTCGGAGCGGTCACCGCTGCCGATCAGTTTTTTGCGGGCGTCGGACAGTTCTTTTTGTTCTTCATCGAGCTTAATTTGCAGTAGTCGTGCACGTAGCACGCTCATAGCCTTGGCCTTGTTTTTAATCTGCGATTTTTCGTCCTGGTTACTGACCACCAAGCCGGAAGGCAGGTGGGTAATGCGCACCGCCGAGTCGGTGGTATTCACCGACTGGCCGCCGTGGCCACCAGAGCGATACACGTCAATGCGCAGGTCTTGGTCACGGATTTCGACATCCGATTCCTCGGCTTCTGGCAACACCGTAACAGTGGTGGTGCTGGTATGGACGCGACCCTGGCTTTCGGTTACCGGCACGCGCTGTACGCGGTGCACGCCGGCTTCAAACTTAAGATATTTGTAAGCTTCAACGCCGTGTACGCCAAAGGTGATTTCTTTGTAGCCGCCAACTTCGTTGGGCGATTCGCTCAATAATTCCAATTTATAATTGTGATTTTCGGCCCAGCGGGCGTACATGCGGTACAGTTCGCCGGCAAATAAGCTTGATTCATCGCCACCGGCGGCAGCGCGGATTTCTACAATGACGTCGCGGTCGTTGTTTGGGTCGGTGGGCGTCAGTGATTCAATAAGCTTGTCATTGTTGGCCTGGATTTGCGGTTCTAATTCTTGCAGTTCGGCTAGGGCCATTTGCTTGAGTTCGGCATCGCCGCCAGCTACCAGCTCTTCGGCACCGACTTTGTCGGCAGCTAATTTATTACGTTCGTCAAACAGCGCAATAATGTCGGCGACATCGCTGCGGCGCTTGGCCAATTTAGGGTAGGCGGGATCACTAAACACGCTCGGATCGGCCAGTTTGGCTTCGAGCTCGGCTAGTTCTTGTCGGTATGATTGTTCCTTGTTGTCCATAGTGGTCCCCGTTAGTATATACCGATTTGGCTGTCAGGCCGCATTTTGCGCAGTATTTTGTTCCCCAAAATGGGCAAGTTCAAAGTCGTCCCAATATAATGGGAATCGCCGCATTTCTTATCTGTTAATTTCAAGCATTCCCACCAGTATGGGACAAAACTAAAATGACAAAAATTGGGGTACAAAACTTTGCGGCGAAGCCGCGTAGCAAAGCCGAGTAATAAACTAAGCTTCGGTGGTTTGTTCGTCAGCGCCCTTGGCAGCCTTGGCGGCAGCACGGCGAGAAGTTTTTTGGGCAGCAGCAGCGCGCTTGTCTTTAGCAGCGGCACCGGCAGCAGCACGGGCTTTGAACTTGTCAACGCGACCTTCAATGTCTAAAATTCGCTCTTCACCAGTAAAGAACGGGTGAGAGGCACTAGAAATGTGCACCTTAACAAGTGGATACTCGTTGCCGTCATCCCACTTGGTTGTTTCCTTGGAATCAACGGTAGAACGGGTAAGCAAACGGTGGCCGTTATTCAAGTCTTCGAACACGACTAAGCGATAGTTTTCTGGGTGGATACTCTTTTTCATAATCAGGTATGTAGTATACACATCTGTTAGCCATCGGTCAACAGGCTAACAACACCACTTGCAACAGATCAGCCAATCTGTTAAAATGTGAACACAATTAATTAAGCAGGTTGGGGAAGTATCCTCCTTGTGAATACCCGTGTAGGGCTCACTCGGTTCCCAATTGAAGAACAAGGATGCAAGAAAGGACTTACATATGGCGGTCGACGTCGATATTAAACAACTACTAGAAGCCGGAGCTCATTTTGGTCACAAAACCAGCCGTTGGCACCCTAAAATGGCGCCTTACATCCACAGCAAACGTGGCGGCTCACACATTATTGATTTAGCGCAGACGGTTACCAGTCTCGAAGAAGCTTTGAGCTTTTTGACTGACGTAGCCGCTAAGAACAAGCAAATCCTTATGGTTGGCACCAAGCGCCAGGCCCAGGATATTGTTAAAAAATTGGCTGTAGACACCAACGAACCATATGTTACTGAGCGTTGGCTCGGTGGCATGATCACCAACTGGAACACTATTGGCACTCGCGTTAAGCGCCTAAAGGACCTCGAAACTCGCATGGAAAACGGCGAATTGGCCGCTAAGTACAACAAGCTTGAGATCCAGCGTTTTCAGGAAGAAATTAATGAACTGAACCGCCTATACGGTGGTATCAAAGACATGAACAGTAAGCTCGGTGCCGTATTTATCACCGATGTTATTAACGACGCTAACGCCGTTCGCGAAGCTACCAAGCTTGGCATTCCAATTGTTGCCATCGTTGATACCAACGCTGACCCAACTCTAATTACGTACCCAATCCCAGCCAATGACGACGCCATCAAGGCAATCCAGCTGATTTGTGATTATGTACACAAAGCTGTCGACGAAGGTAAAGCTCGCGCTGCTAAAGATGCACCTACTCCTGACAAAGACGAAGCTCCCGCTGTAGCTCCAACTGTTAACTAAGCCCTAAGAAAGGAATTAACCCTATGGCAATTGATATTGCAGAAGTAAAACGCTTAAAAGAATTAACCGGCGTTGGTCTTACCGACGCTAAAGCCGCCCTAGAAGAAGCTAACGGCGACTTTGACAAAGCCCTCCAAGCCATGCGCAAAAAAGGTCTAACCAAAGCCGAAAAGCGTGGTGAACGCGAAGCTCGTGAAGGCATTATTGGCACCTACAACCACGACAACCGCATTGGCGTTTTGGTAGAAGTTAACTCCGAAACCGACTTTGTGGCCCGTGGCGAAATCTTTGGCGCCCTCGTTAAAGACATTGCCATGCACATTGCTGCCAGCGCGCCACTGTACGTCAGCTCTGACCAGATTCCTGCCGAAGAAACCGCTCGCATTACCGCAGAATTCAAAGAAAAGGCTGCCGCCGACGGCAAGCCCGCCGACATGCTCGACAAGATTGTATCTGGTCAGGTACAAAAGTACTTTTCCGAGCGCTGTCTACTCGATCAGCCCTACGTTAAGAATCCCGACCAAACTGTTGGCGAATACGTCAAAGAATCGGCCGCTCGCATCAACGAAAACGTTGTTGTGCGCCGTTTTAGCCGCATTGCCCTCGGCGAAGTCGCCTAAGTATGTCTGAGCTCGCTCGTCCAGAGGTTATTTTGGTCGATGCACCGCGTTTATGCGACGTTGTAAGTCTGTTATCGGCCGAACAGGCCCCCAACGACTATGGCGATTTTGCTGAGGACCTGGGGTTGGCGAATCGGGTACTTAAAAGCGAGCTGCGTAGTGGTTTAGAACAGGGATTGTCACACTTGGCACCGTTTGCGGCTCGCTGTAATCTTGAAGGCGCTCCGGCAATTTTTCACGATCGACGAGGTTATGCCAACTGGTGGCTTGATAGTGTCAACATGGAACATAACGATATTTTGCGGTCTGATCAGGCAAGAATGGTAGCTTTGCTTCAAGCGCACCCTGAGTTGCTATTGGTTACTAATGGTGCCGATGTGCCCTATGCCCGTGTTACTGGGGCAGCCGTTGAGCAACGCGATGATCAAACTGCTGCGGAGCTGGTTGCATATAGTGGTACGGTGCCGCTCGGCAGATTGACTGATGCCAATATTGCCTGTGATGTCAGTCATTTTCCATCCTTGGATATGCAGCGTTACGTCGAGCAAAATCTAAGCTCTGATATACTTAAAGGGAACGAAAGGGAACTATGAATCCAGCACAAGCAATCAGTGACGCACAAACCAAATTCGCCCAGGCGAATGACCATTTTCAGGAATCATTAAAAGCTTTACGTACTGGCCGCGCCAGCGCCAGCATGCTTGATGGCGTGATGGTTGAAGCCTACGGCGTGCCAACACCGCTAATCCAAGTTGCCACAGTGACAACTCCCGAAGCGCAGCTGATTCAGATCAGCCCCTTTGATCCTTCAAACATTCAAGCCATTGCAACCGCAATCCGCAACAACCAGCAATTGGGACTCAACCCGTCAGATGACGGCCGCGTTGTGCGCGTGCCGGTTCCACCGCTAACAGAGGATCGTCGCCGCGAACTTGCTAAACAGGTTGGCGAAAAGCTCGAAGAAGCCATGGTGCGCATGCGCGGTATCCGTCACGATGCCATGGATGCCATTAGCAAGGCAAAAAAAGACAAAGAAATCGGCGAAGACGATGCTAAGCGGCTCGAAAAGCAGGTAGATGATGCATTGAACGATGCGCGTAGTAAAGCCGAACTCAGCGCCAAAACTAAAGAAAACGAGATCATGACGTTGTAGAGCTCCCCAGAGACTAGGACAAACAAAAAGAAATCCCGCAGACACAAGACGGCCTGCGGGATTTCTTTTTGTTTGTCCCACCACCTCTGTCAACCAGTACAACGTCATGAGCTCATTAACGTTTTAGTAGGGGCTGAGCGGGCGAACTGTTGAACGGGTCCGCGCAACATAATGAATGCGCGTACACATGGCCGTCTTGTGTCATGCGGAAGCGCATTCATTATGTTGCTCGAGTATTTCAGGGATTCCCCAGCTCAGCTGTTACAATAGTATGAATGTCAGTGTTTCTATTAATTTTGGGTATTGTTCTATTTATCGGACTTATTTTGATCCACGAGTGGGGTCACTTTATTGCGGCCCGTCGTGGTGGTGTCGAAGTTGAAGAATATGGTGTTTTCTTCCCGCCACGCTTATACAAAAGGCGCATGAAGGGCGGCTGGAACTTTACAATCAACCTAATTCCTCTAGGGGGATTTGTTAAATTAAAGGGCGAACACGACACCGACACCGAGCCGGGGAGCTTTGGAGCCGCTAGTTTACCGGTCAAAACACGCATTATGGCAGCTGGTATCTTTATGAACCTCGTAACGGCTTACGTGATTTTGGTATTTTTAGCCCTCGTTGGCATGCCAAAGCTGCTCAACAACCAGTTTACGATTGCTAGTGATACCAAAGTTACCTCGCAGGCTGTTCACATGGTAACGCTCGACAGCGTGCAAAAGAACTCTCCAGCGGCTAAAGCAGGACTTAAGGCTGATGATGTCATTGTTAAAGTCGGTCCCGCTGGCAATTTAACGGCTATAAGTAAGGCTACCGACTTACAAAAAACCACCAAACGCTATGCCGGTCAGCCGGTAACCGTGCAGTACACCCGAGATGGTAAAACATTTACTACGACTGCCACGCTCAACACGGCCGCGAGCCAGCGAGTAGCTAAGCCGTCGGGTTACTTAGGAATTGGCATTTCGGAAGCCCAGAAGGGCGCCGATATGCAGCGCTCCACTTGGTCAGCACCAATTGTGGCTGGCGGTTTAGTAGCCCAGTATACGGCTGTAACTTTCCAGGGGCTTGGCAAGGCTGTAGCGGGGCTTGGCGGCATCATTGCCGGAACAGCTACCGGCAACAATGCTGCGCGTCAGAGCGCTCAATCAGAGGCCTCAGAGCAAGTATCTGGGCCAATCGGTATTGTCGTAGTGCTGCGTTATGTGAGCGAGCTTAATTACCAGTTTACGTTGCTAATTGTGGCGCTGATTTCGCTGACATTAGCAATTATGAATTTACTGCCAATTCCGGCGCTCGATGGTGGTCGACTGTGGATCACGCTCGCTGCTCGCGCCCTTAAGCGGCCGCTCAGCCCCCGGACCGAAGAAATCGTGAATGCATCTGGATTTCTTATTTTAATCGGCCTGAGTATTGTTATTGCGGTCGTCGACATTCGTCGCTTCTTTTAGCTATGGATAAGCCCCAAGCACCCGCACCGATCGCGCCACGAGTGGTTGTACCATGGAACCCGTTATGGGCTTTGTTATTAATCATTGTGTTGTATGTGGCAGGGCAGGCTTTTGGTGAGCTTATATTGTCAATTGTGCCTCAGCTGCTTGGTTGGAGCGCGGCGCATACCCAAGATTGGATCACCAACAATGTCGCTGGGCAATTCGCCTACGTATTCATTGTAGAGGCCATAACGGTCGCGGGGCTGCTCCTATTCTTGAAGCACTACAAAACCAAAGTTTCGGTCATTGGCATGAAGCGGCCAAGGCTTCGTGATGCGGGCTACGGACTCATAGCCTACCCAGTTTACTTTTTGACATTTGCAATCATTACAGTTGTCGCTTCACAGCTGATTCCGAGCCTGAATGTCGCTCAAAAACAGGAACTTGGCTTTGACAATGTTCAGGGCACATTGCCGCTGATTCTGACATTTGTGAGCTTAGTTATTCTGCCACCTCTGGTAGAGGAGTTTTTATTCCGGGGCTTTTTGTTCACTAGCATGCGAAAATACCTCAAATTTATTGGCGCCGCACTGGTTACCAGCTTGCTATTTGCAGTCGCACATTTGCCCGCCGGCGGAGCAGCGGGGCCACTTTATATTGCCGCCATCGATACCTTTTTGCTGTCGATGGTACTGTGCTTTTTGCGTGAAAAAACTGGTAGTTTGTGGGCCGGTATTACGTTGCACGCCCTCAAAAACTGCGTCGCCTTCGTGAGTTTATTCATTTTGGCCACCCGCTAGGGTACAATAACAGGCATATGAAAGTATCCCAATTATTTACGCGCACTAGTAAAACCGCACCTGCCGATGAAACGTCACGCAACGCGCAGTTGCTGATTCAGGCTGGTTTTGTGCACAAAGAAATGGCCGGCGTGTACACCTATTTGCCGCTTGGTAAGATTGTGCTCGAAAACATAGTGCAAATTATTCGCGAAGAAATGAACGTCATTGGTGGCCAAGAAATGAGCCTAACCGCGCTGCAAAATAAAGACGTTTGGGAGGCCACTGGCCGTTGGAGTGACGATGTTATTGATGTTTGGTTCCGCACCAAGCTAGCGAACGGTAGCGAGCTTGGTCTAGCCCCAACTCACGAAGAGCCGCTCACGAATGTAATGAAGCAGTTTATTAAGTCGTACAAAGACTTACCGGCGTATCCATACCAGTTCCAGACCAAATTCCGCAATGAACTACGCTCCAAGAGCGGACTCATGCGCGGTCGCGAATTTTTAATGAAGGACCTTTACTCGTTTAGTACTAACAGCGACACTCACGAAGAATTTTACGAAAAAACTGCCATTGCCTACGACAAAGTTTTTGATCGTTTGGGTCTTGGCCAAATCACCTATAAAACCTTTGCTAGCGGTGGTAGCTTTAGTAAGTACAGTCACGAATTCCAAACGCTCAGCGAAGTTGGCGAAGATATTATTTACGTACATGAAGGTAAGCGCCTAGCCATTAATAAAGAAGTGTACAACGACGAAGTGCTGGCCGACCTTGGCATAAACAAGGACGAACTGGTAGAACGAAAAGCTGTCGAAGTTGGCAATATTTTTACGCTCGGCACCAGGTTTTCGGATGCGCTCGACTTAACATTCACGGATCAAGATGGCCAAATCAAACCAGTATTTATGGGAAGCTACGGCATTGGCCCAAGCCGATTAATGGGCTTGATCGCTGAACATTTTGCCGACGAAAAAGGCCTGGTGTGGCCAGCCGCTGTAGCACCTGCACAGGTGTATTTAGCACCACTTGGAACTGACGAAGCAGTCACAATTGTGGCCGACGAACTATATAAAGTGTTGACCGACGCGGGGATTACGGTACTATATGATGAGCGTGATGAGCGCCCAGGAGCAAAATTTGCCGACGCTGATCTGTTGGGAATACCGTTCCGGGTGGTTATTAGCAATAAGACCATTGCAAACGGACAGTACGAGGTAAAAGCGCGAACGGCCAAAGAGCCAGAAATGCTCGATAAAATGGCACTGTTAGAACGCTTAGGGCTAACCGCAAAATAGTCTGCTATAATAAACTCGAATTTTGAATTTTGATACAAATTGCTTGCCGAAAAGGCAGGCGTAAGGAGAAGAGCGATGGTAGTAAAAAAGACATTCCGATTGACCAAAGAAGGCGTAGAAGAGATGAAAGTCGAATTAGCCGACTTACTCGAACAGCGCGCTGTTATTGCCGAAGCCATTAGTACTGCTCGCGAATTCGGTGATCTATCAGAAAATACCGAATACCAGTCTTCTCGTGCCGCCCAAGAGCGCAACGATTCTCGCATTGCCGAAATCGAGCACGTTTTACACAATGTCGAAATCATCAAGACGCCAAGTGGTTCCAAAGTACAGCTTGGCTCCCGGGTTAAGCTTAGCGGCGCAAAGGGTAAAAAAGAATTCCAAGTTGTTGGTACTGTCGAAGCCGATCCTCTTAACGGTAAAATCAGTGACGAATCGCCAATCGGCCAAGCTCTCATTGGCAAAAAACCTGGCGACAGTGTCGAAATTGTAACCCCTGCAGAAACCGCCAGCTACAAAATCGATTCTATTGGCTAGGCTTCGTAGTCTTCGCCGTAGCGGTGGATATAGTCAACACGAGCTTCAAGCCGTTTTTCGTATTCAAAGCCTGCCTGTTCGCCGTGCCAGGTGCTAGCTACTGCGTGCGCCATGGCAAGCCCACCTAGGGCTGCCCGGGCTTTGCGATTTTCTGTTTCCCCAGTTGCTGTTGCTAGACCGAGCGCAAAGAACTCTTCGAGCGTAGCTTCTTTACCGACATGTACAACATTTTCTTTGAAGTGTTTTAGCTCTAACTGGCGATGATTAAGCGCGTCGCGATATTCGTGATCCATGGCGAGGTAGCGGGCGGCTTTGAGCCCTTCTTTGCCAAGGGTCACACGTACGGCCATTTTGGCGGTTTTGCTAATGTTTGGCCCTTTAAGTAATGCCGCGCCAAGCATAACGCCAGCTAGGCCGTCAAAGACAGGGTCGAGCTTTTCGCCAAATGTAGAGCTACCAAGTCCCGATTCGGGGAAGTGTTTATCGATTTTGCGGGCCACCATGCCTTCCGCATCAGATAAGCCCATGGCAAAAACAAGGGCAGTCGCACCTTTTTCACCCTTCATTATTAAATGTGCAGCACCAGCAGCAAGTGGCACTCGAGTTGCACCGTATAGTGTAGGGATCGTGATTTTACGATCTGATGGCTCAACATCAGATGGACTACGCTCACCTTGAGCGCGATTAACGAGTGGTCGGTATATTCCCATAAGCTATAAATTCTAACATGAATAGGGCTTTTTGTATAGAGTAATATAGCATATATGCTATATTACAAAAACAGCAGTGCAAAAACCCACCAGTCAGTCACCTAGCTGGTATACTGTAGGCAATGGCAACACTCAAAGAACTTCGTGACGAACGACTACGTAAAGTCGAGGAGCTCCGCGCCCTTGGCGTAAACCCGTACCCGGCACAATCAACCCGCACGCATAACCTAGATCAGATTAAAAACGATTTCGACGCGCTCGAAAATACCGAAGTTAGCGTCGTGGGGCGCATTTTTAACATCCGTAAGTTCGGCAAAATCGCATTCTTAGTTATAAACGACCAAACTGGCGAGCTGCAACTATTCCTTGGTGGTGACAAATTAGCGCCCCTCGACGCCGCTCAAAGCATTGTGGGAATGGACCAATTACCACTTTTAGACGCCGGTGATTTTGTGCAGGCCACGGGACCTGTGGTAAAAACCAAAACCGGCGAAATTTCGGTAGAAGTGCACCAGCTCCGTTTATTAACAAAATCACTGCGGCCAATGCCGACCAAACAAGACGGCTTTACCAATAAAGAAGAGCGCTTTAGGCGCCGGTACGTCGACATGAACGTCAACGAAGATGTTCGACAGCGCTTTATTCGCCGCAGCAAGTTCTGGCAGGCCACGCGTGATTTCTTAAATCAGAATGGTTTTACCGAAGTTAATGTACCCGTGCTCGAACATACCACCGGTGGTGCCGATGCTAACCCCTTTGTCACTCACATGGACGCCCTCGATCAAAATTTTTACCTGCGTATTAGCCACGAACTACCTTTAAAGCGTCTACTAGGTGCCGGCTTCGAAAAAGTCTACGACATTGGCCCACGTTTTAGGAACGAAAATTACTCCGACGAACACCTTCCGGAGCACATCGCCATGGAATGGTACTGGGCTTACGCCGATTGGCAGCAGGGTAAGCAGTTCATGACCGAAATGTATAAATTCGTACTGCAGCAAACGTTTGGCACGCTACAATTTAAGCTAGGCAAATTTGAAATTGATCTGAGCAAGGATTGGGAGGAGTGGGACTATGTGGATACCATTAAGAATCGTTATGGCATTGATCCTTTTGACTGCACGATCGAAGCGGTTAAGAAGGCTCTTGCTGATAATCATTTGGAGGTGGAGCAAACGGAGAATTTGGCGCGCGGTATCGACAAGCTCTGGAAAAACATCCGTAAAGATGTAGCCGGTCCAGTTTGGCTGGTTAACACGCCATTGTTTATTAGCCCACTCAGTAAAGCAAATCCAGACAATCCGCTTACGGTTCAGCGTTTCCAGCCGGTTATGGCCGGTAGTGAACTTGGTAACGGCTTTAGCGAGCTGAACGACCCGCAGGAGCAGCTAGAACGCTTCGTAGAACAGCAGGGCATGCGCGATGCCGGTGACGAAGAGGCCATGATGCTGGACATCGACTTTGTAGAAATGTTGGAATACGGCATGCCACCAGCGTGCGGTTGGGGCTTCAGCGAACGCGTATTCTGGATTTTTGAAGGCGTCAGCGCCCGCGAAGGTGTTCCATTCCCGCAACTGCGCTCCGAAGTCGACGAAGTCACCAAGTCAATTTACCCTGATCTAAAATTGCAATAGAGCCATCCCATGGAAGACCTACCAGAATTTGAACCAGCCTTTAGAACAGCCAAGGGTCGTGAAGTAATGCTCAGTTACAAACCAGCAACTCTAGAGCGACGCATATTACAGATGGGTGAATGTCTAAAGCAGCTCAATATGCATAGCTTTGTTGGGCGAACATTGTTAGTGACATCAGAGCAAATTCTTGGAATTAAAATGGCCAAGCCAGCTCAATTCACAGGATTACTCACTGGGTACGATTATCCCGAAACCCTTGTACTCAATATGGAAAACGTGCTCATGTTTGATGTGGATGAAGTTGCCGATGCCGTGCATGCCCAAGAGTTTATTCAGGTACCATTGCAAAAAATAACTCGGGTGGCCTGCACAGAGGTGCAAAGTGCTTGAAGTCACCGACGAACAATTCCAACAATATATTAATAAGGCCTTTGATAAGCTGCCAAAATTGCATCGTGACAATGTTAAAAATGTCGTCATTTTATATGAGGATGAGCCATCGGTGGAGCAGCGCATCGAACTTGAGCTACGCCATGATCAGACACTGCTTGGTTTATACCAAGGTACTCCCCTGAGCCAAAGACAGGGAAGTACCCATATTTTTCCGGATAAAATAACCTTGTTTAAGGGGCCACTTACCCGTATGGCAGCGAATTCACAGCAGCTGCAACAAGAAATTTATCATACCTTGTGGCACGAAATCGCCCACTACTATGGCTTAAATCACGATCAAATTCACGGCTTAGAATAACTACTGTAGGTATTCTTATAGGTCACCGTTCAGTAATGCGATAAGCTTAATAAGTATCTAATGGAGGATTGTTTTGGCTGAAACTGTACGTGCACGAGATCCGCGGAAAGATGCTTGGGATTACTTTTGGAAAGATAAGCACGGCAAGGTTGTAATCTATCAGTGGCCGAACGTATACATACTTGCGTGGCTGCTGCTGACTATTATTTCACTGTTCACCGAAGGTACACTGTCGAGCGTGCTCGGGTACGTTGCGACTGCAGCGCTCGTTGCATGGGCCTTATTAGAAATGTTTGCCGGTGTTAATTATTTTAGGCGCTCGCTCGGCGTCATTGTGTTGGGTTGGTCCATATTATCATTAGTAACAACTATATTTTAGGGAGAACTTTATGAAAGCAACCTGGAACGGGCAAGTAATTGCCGAAGCAAACAAAGAAGACTTAATTTACATTGAGCAAAATTGGTACTTTCCACCCGATTCGGTCCAGCAAGACTTTTTGCGCAAGAGTCCCACACCCTACACCTGTCCCTGGAAGGGTGTTTGCCAGTATTTTGATGTCGGTTCTGATGACGATTGGAGCAAAGATAACGCCTGGAGCTACCCCGAACCTTACCCAACGGCCTTTGATCGTGTCCACAAAGATTTTTCGAACTACGTTGCTTTTTGGCGTGATGTTGAGGTGAGTGAATAATGGAGCCAGCTTGTTTTGCGGCCGGTTGTTTTTGGGGTGTGCAGTTTTATTTTGACCAAGTTCCCGGCGTTATGAAGACTACTGTCGGATACACCGGTGGTAGCATCGAAAATCCCAGCTATGATGACGTCTGTTATAAGAATACAGGTCATGCCGAAGCAGTGCTCATTGAGTTTGATACGGAACAGGTAACCTACGAACAGTTATGTCATCACTTTTTTAGGCTGCACAATCCCACGCAATTAAATCGGCAGGGGCCAGATATTGGTGACCAGTACCGCAGTGCTATTTTTTACGCCAATGAGGTGCAGCGTGATGTTGCCCAGGCCGTGCTCGAACGGTCGCAAGCTAATTACTCACAGCCTATAGTCACGGTAATTGAGCCACTTGGTCCATTCTACGATGCCGAGGACTACCATCAAAAATACGCTGAGCGAACGGGGCGGGGCATGTGCCACATTCCATATGAAGCGCTCGATAAGCAGCAGTGAATTGTGTACACTTAAACAGTGAACGCAATTATTTTCGACTTTGACGGCACGATTGCCGATAGCTTTGATCAGGTACTGCTATTTTTGCTGCATGAAGCTGGGCGCAAGCCCATCGATGTCACCCCTGACGAAATGGTTCGGTACAAAGGTTTGGCTATGCGTGACCTAGCCACGCAAATTGGCGTCCCCAAGTGGCGCCTGCCATTTACGTACTTCAGAGGTAAGTCAGTTATGAGCCATAATATTGGTAAGCTAACAGCTTTTGCTGGCGTTCCCGAAGTCATTCAAACTCTGCATAGTGAGCATTATCAGTTATTTATTGTAAGCAGTAACAGTAAACGGAATATTACGGCCTTTTTGACGCAGCACGGACTAAGTGGCTATTTTGATAAAATTTACGGCAACGCCGGTTGGTTTGGCAAGGGCAAAGTACTCAAGCGAGTAATAAGACATAATCACCTAAAGGCAGCAAAATCAGTGTACGTCGGTGACGAAGTGCGCGACATGGTTGGCGCTCACGACGCTCATATGCCATCAATAGCTGTTAATTGGGGTTTTGGGTCCGAAGAGCAATTGCTACTAGCAAACCCAACCATACTTGTTCGATCGACTGCCGAATTACAAAAAGTATTGGTCGACTGGGGCAGTGCAAGCTAGTGATCGATGTCGTTGAGGTTACTATAGATAAAATGGTGCATGGAGGCCAAGGTCTTGGCACGATGGCTGACGGCCAAAAGGTGTTTGTATGGAACGCGCTGCCTGGCGAAACGGTGCAGGCACAAGTTATTAAGCGCAAACGCTCATATGTAGAGGCCATTGCCCAAGAAATCGCTAATCCATCTAAGGATCGCGTTGCCGCAGAAGAATCAAACTATTTGTCGACGTCTCCTTGGCAAATTATGACTTACAAAGCAGAAAATCTATATAAAAAACAGATTGTACTTGACGTTATGGCGCACGAAAAGGTCACTTTGCCAGAGGTGGGCAACATCGTTGTCGGTACTGAGCAGTGGGCTTATCGCAACAAGATGGAATATTCATTTTGGGGCGATGACGACGGCTTGCACCTAGCGTTGCACCAGCGGGGTAGCCATGGCAAGCAAATTGTGACTGGTAGTCGTTTGGCCATTCCGGCTCTAGACGTAGCGGCGCAAGCAATTTGTGCTCAACTAACAGAATTACAAACCCGCGCTGGTGATTTGAAAACAATAGTAGTTCGAGTAAACCAAAAAGGTCAAGCGGTTGCAGCCTTATTTACTAAATTAACCAAATTCACGCCGCTAACTTTGCCAGCAGAACTAGTTGGTTTGCGAGTTTATCACTCCAACCCTAAAAGTCCGGCCAGCGTTCCAACAGAGCTATTGCAAGAAGTCGGTGATGTGCAATTGCAAGATGAGCTACTCGGTCAACAATTTACCTACGATGTCGATTCATTCTTTCAGGTGAATATTCCGATGTTCGAAAAGGCGCTGACGCGCATTAAAGAGCAGCTGATAGCACCAGACGTTACCGATATGTATGCTGGCGTCGGAACGATTGGGCTAAGTGTTGCATCAAAGTCTGCCAAACTTGTAGAACTTGACCTTGCAACCGCGAAAATGGCTGGCCTGAACGCCGAGGCTAGCTCGCTAACAACAGAGGTAATCGAGACATCTGCAGAAAAGTCATTAGACTACATTACCGCCGAACAACCAGTTGTTGTTGATCCACCACGCGCCGGCTTGCACCCCAAAGTTACCGCTCGTTTACTCGAAGCCCAGCCACCGCAAATCGTGTACCTAAGTTGTAATCCAGCCACTCAGGCTCGTGATTTAGCAGCGTTGCAAGCCAGTTATGACATTACCTTTTTTGAAGTCTACAATTTCTTTCCACGTACCCCGCACATTGAGGCGCTGGCTGTACTTAAGCTAAAGGCATTGTAGTGGCTAGTAGCTATTGGCGTGAACGCAGCCAACCCTACCAGCCGGGGCAGACCGCTCCATTTAAAGTAAGCCGCTCCAAAATCGAACTGTTTAAACAATGCCCGCGCTGCTTTTGGCTGGATGTTCGGCTTAAACTCACGCGACCATCCAGTCCACCATTCAATATCAACAAAGCTATTGATGAATTATTTAAAAAAGAATTCGATAATTATCGCGCGCAGGGCAAACCACATCCACTTATGGTCGAATTTGGGGTTGACGCCGTACCGTTCCAGCATGAACATCTAGACCAGTGGCGCGAAAACTTTACAGGGGTCGTAGCTATACATGAGCCCACCAACCTACATGTTTTTGGTGCAGTTGATGATTTATGGGAAACGGCTGACGGCGAAGTTGCTGTGGTCGACTACAAAGCCACATCAAAAGATGCTGAAGTTGGTATAGATTCTGACTGGCAAATCAGCTACAAGCGCCAGCTCGAAGTATACCAATGGTTATTACGTCAGAACGGACTACCTGTTGCCAACAGGGGTTATTTTGTGTATACCAACGGCCGAAAAGACCTCGATGCGTTTGGTGACAAGCTCGAATTCCGCACCAAAATTATTCCATACACCGGCAGTGATGCTTGGGTTGAGCCAACCCTCGTCCAGATGAAGGCCTGCATGGATAGCGACACAATGCCGCCAGTCGGCGATCATATTATGGGTGGCCCCTGTGAATTTTGCACCTACGCCCGGGCTCGCACCGAACTAACGCTCAAAGCGCTGCAATCTAAAAAAGCCAAATAGCTACTACATTTACACGTCTCGCGACACACTCCGACAAATGTCCCGATCAGGTACATAATCGGTACATTCGTCAGAGTGCCAAAAAATAGGCGAGTACTTCGCTCAAAGTGTATACTAGGGGCATGTTAGATATTCAGTTCATCCGTGACAATGCCGAGCTTGTAAAAGAAAAATCCGCTCAAAAGACTTATCCGGTCGATATTGACCATCTCTTAGAGCTTGATTCAGAGCGCAAAACAAAACTTACGCAAATTGAAGAGCTACGCCGTCGCCGAAACGAGCAGGCTGCCAGCCTAAAAAGCGGCAAGCCATCCGAAGAACAAATCGCCAACGGCCGACAACTGAAAGACGAGCTAACCAGCATGGAAGCCGATTTGGCCCGCATTGATGAGCAATATTACAGTCTACTCAAAAGTGTCCCAAACATGCCGACAGACGATGTCCCAGTTGGTGCTTCCGAAGACGAAAATGTCGTTGTTCGGCAGGTTGGAGCCGTTAGCGAATTTGATTTTACGCCAAAGTCACACTGGGAACTCGGTGAAGCGCGGGGTTTTATAGATAAAGAGCGAGCAGCCAAGGTCGCCGGCAGCCGATTTGCTTACTTAAAAGGTGATTTGGTGCAATTACATTACGCGCTGGTTAACTTTGCCATGTCAGTGCTTACCAATGAGGACACTCTCAAAAAGATCGCCGATGACGCTAATTTAGCAATTAGCACCAAGCCATTTACATTGGTTATGCCCCCGCTAATGATTAAGACTGACATATATGACGCCATGGATCGCCTAGAACCGCGTGACGACCGTTACAAAATCGAGGGCGAAGAACTGTGGCTGCAGGGCAGTGCCGAACACGTTCTTGGCTCTATGCACGCCGACGAAATCATTCCCGTTAGCGAATTCCCAATCCGTTACGCCGGCTACGCTACCAGTTTTCGCAAAGAAGCCGGTACCTATGGCAAAGACATGGAAGGCATTATTCGCCTGCACCAGTTCGAAAAGCTCGAAATGGAAAGCCTCACTACTCCGGAAGACTCCCTAAACGAACATCTATTTCATATTGCCATCCAGGAATACTTAATGGCTCGACTCGGGCTGCCATATCAGGTATTGCTTAAATGCACTGCCGACATTGGCAAGCCAGATGCCCGTGGTGTCGACATTGAAGTGTGGTTCCCGTCACAGCAGAAATACCGCGAAACTCACACCGCCGATCACATGACGGATTACCAGGCTCGTCGCCTCAAAACCCGCCTCAAGCGTGAAGACGGTACCGTAGAACTGGTACACACCAACGACGCCACCGCATTGTCGCAGCGTCCTATGATAGCCATTATGGAAAACTACCAAACTGCTGACGGTCGTATTATGATTCCCGACGCCTTGCAACCCTACATGGGCGGCAAAACCCACATCTAGACTCGACATTTAGGCGTATACTGTAAGTACACTTAAGACGGAGGATTTCGACATGATAGAACGTATGGAACTCAAGGGTGTCCACTTTGTGATCGATGACAATCTTCGTAAGTATACCGAACGAAAACTGGGCCGACTTGATCGTTTTATGGGCCCGCACACGCGAAAAAGTGCTCACTTAGAAGTTACGCTCAAAGAGTCAAACCCCAAGGGGGGCAAGCTTTGTCATTGCGATATCATCTTGCATTTGCCCAAAGAGACCATCGTTATTAAAGAGGCCACTATTAACATGCATGCTGCAGTCGATATCGTTGAAGCCAAGCTTAAAATTCAACTCAAAAAATATAAGGATTTGCATGATCGCCGTCGGCTGAATCGTGGTATTTTTTCGCGCCGTCGCACGCAAATCATCGATACACCGGTAACTGACGTTTAGATACTCGATTTTTCTCCTCTGAAACGCTATACTGATTAGGATACTTTCAGGGTTAATGGGTGGTAAGGGGAGAAATTGTTAAAACATGAACACTGTATTTAAAAAGATTCTAGGTGATCCACAAGCTAAAACTGTTAAACGCTTGCGCAAGCGAGTGGTTGCAGTTAATGCGCTTGCACCTAAGTACAAAAAAATGACCGACGCACAGTTACAAGAACAGACTGATGTTTTAAAAAAGCGTCTCAAAAAGGAATCACTCGACGCAATTTTACCTGATGCATTCGCGCTTGTGCGCGAATCTTCGGAACGAGTGCTGGGCATGCGTCACTTCGATGTGCAGCTGATCGGCGGTATGGTATTGCATGAAGGCAACGTTTCCGAAATGAAAACCGGTGAGGGTAAGACCCTTGTAGCAACGCTAGCGGTCTATCTTAACGCTCTGAGCGGCAAAGGTGTCCACGTAGTCACTGTGAACGATTACCTGGCTCAGCGTGATGCTGGCTGGATGGCCGAATTGTACCACTTCTTAGGTCTTAAGACCGGTGTTATTAAAGCCGATCACTCATATATTTATAACCCCGCCTACGTTAACAAAGATCACGATGATAAGCGTATGCGCCACCTAGAAGAGTGTACTCGTCAAGAGGCCTACGCTGCCGACATCACCTACGGCACTAACAATGAGTACGGCTTTGACTATCTACGCGACAACATGGTGCGCGAAACCGAACAATTGCGTCAGCGCGATTTGCACTACGCGATTGTGGACGAAGTTGACTCTATTCTAATTGATGAAGCTCGAACGCCATTGATTATTAGTGCGCCTAGCGTTACTAGTGGTAGCGCTTATGCTCAGTTCTCTAAAGTGGTCCGTCCTTTAATTCGCGAAAAGGACTACGAAGTCGACGAAAAGCGTAAGCAAGTCATTTTAACCGACGCCGGTGTCGATAAAATGGAAAAAGGCCTCGGAATCGAAAATCTGTATGCTTCATCGAACATTCGTACCATTTACCACTTGCAACAGGCGCTGCGTGCTCAGGCTCTGTTCCACCGTGACAAAGATTACGTCGTTACCCACGATGGGGAAGTCGTCATCGTCGACGAATTCACCGGACGTTTACTGGCCGGCCGCCGCTATAACGAAGGTTTGCACCAAGCTATCGAAGCCAAAGAAGGCGTCGAAGTTCAACAAGAAAGTATGACCCTAGCCAGTATTTCGTTCCAGAATTACTTCCGTTTGTACGACAAACTATCCGGTATGACCGGTACGGCCATGACCGAAGCCGAGGAATTCCATCAAATCTACAAACTAGATGTCGTCGAAGTGCCATCGAATCGCAAACTGGCTCGTATTGACCAAATCGACAAGATTTACCGCGACGAAAAAATTAAAACTAAGGCCATTGTCCGCGAAGTTAAGCGTTTACAGACTAAAGGCCAGCCAGTATTAATTGGTACGGCATCAATAGAAAAGAACGAAGCACTTGGCGCCGCTTTAAATAAAGCTAAAATCACCCACCAAGTATTGAACGCCAAAAATAATGAACGAGAAGCCTTAATTGTAGCTAAAGCAGGTGAAAAGGGCGCCGTTACATTGGCCACTAACATTGCTGGTCGTGGTACTGACATTGTGCTTGGTGACGGCGTTAAAGAACTTGGCGGACTGTTCGTACTCGGTTCTGAACGTCACGAATCCCGTCGAATTGACAATCAGCTTCGTGGTCGTGCCGGTCGTCAGGGTGACCCTGGTGTGACGCAGTTCTACGTTAGTACTGAAGATGATCTGATGCGTATTTTTGGTGGCGACCGTATTGGTTCAATCATGACCCGTTTGGGCGCTGACGACGAAACGCCAATCGAAAACCGCATCATTAGCCGTTCACTCGAAAAAGCCCAAGAACGCGTTGAAGGCTACAACTTTGACCAACGTAAAAACGTCGTGCAATACGACGACGTTATGAACCGTCACCGTAAAGCTGTTTACAGCATGCGCCGCGAAATCCTGCGCACCGATGACATTAGTGCTCGAATCAAGACTATGATCGAGGAAGAAGTACATGCCCTAGCCACATCGCCACTTCTCATGAGCGATAAACTCGATGATGTTGTGCGCGAAGTGTTCCCATTCGATGAGGTTTCCCTAGATCGTTTATTTGACATTGAATCCGATAAGTTCGAAACGTCACTTAAGTCCGAAGCCAAGGAACTATACAATGGTCGCGAGCTGGCGTTCACCCCTGAGATCATGCGTAAGATTGAGCGAGAGGT